>JANPNU010000494.1:0-4950 GCA_031427615.1 Burkholderiales bacterium | reverse complement strand
CGCGGGACGTGACCGAGTCCATCCACTCTCACCGGGTCACGTGCCGGTTCTCCCGGAATCCACTGCATTGGATTCCGGCGTCTGCGGCATCGTATGTGCGCAGGCACATACGACGCAACTCCGCAGGCGCTCATTTTTGTCACAAGACGGCGCTTTTTTGCCTTTCTTCCGTGCTCATTTGCCCACTACGGCCAGCTATGCCGTGGTCGGTCAGGTAAAAAATTACTCGCCCATTCGCTGCCAAAAGCCCTGCATGGCTTTCCGGTTCAGCGGGCACGGCGCACGCGCCGCGAAACCCCCACTTCACCTCATCAATGCGTGCCACCATGAAATATGCAGGCTAGTCGCACAATGGGAACGTCTAAAAACCCCGTCATCCGGCGCAGGCCGGGATCCAGAGGTGGGCAAGTTATTAAAAATACCAAAGGACTGGATTCCGGCCCGGGCAAGTGCCGGGTTCATCCTGAGCCCGTCGAAGGGACGGAATGACGAAATTTGTGGGTTTTTAGAAGTTGCCATGATTAAACAACAAGCTGTGGCGCGCATTTTCAGACTTTATCGCTTCGAAATGCGCGCCAGTATTAGACTTTGTAAAATAAGTCCACATGGTTGCCCATATCACTCGATTAAGCAATTGTTCGGCAATTCTCGGCGCGCGTGCGACCTAAAATTTATTTTCTGACATTTCAAAACTCGTCATTCCAGCCCCACCCTTAAACACGCTGGGACGACGGTTCCTGTTTGTTTGACGGTGTGCCATGACATACGGTCGCCTGTTACTTCGACCATCACAGGTGATCTCAGCCAGAAACGTCAAACACAATACCCTGTGCCAGTGGCAATTCGGTTGAGTAGTTGATGGTATTTGTCGTGCGTCGCATATAAGCGCGCCAACTATCTGAACCGGATTCACGCCCGCCGCCGGTTTCTTTTTCACCACCAAATGCGCCGCCGATTTCCGCACCGGAGGTGCCGATGTTGACGTTGGCAATGCCGCAGTCGCTGCCGGAGGCGGCCATAAACATTTCCGCCTCACGCATGTTGTTGGTGAAGATCGATGACGATAGTCCCTGTGGCACGGCATTTTGCATTTGGATCGCCTCATCAAGCGTGGTGTAACGCAATACGTACAAAATGGGCGCAAAGGTCTCGTGGTGCATACAAGCAGTCTGTGCGGGCATTTCGACGATGGCCGGGTGCACGTAATAACTATCGGCATATTGGTCCGCCAATGCGCGGGTGCCACCGGTGACGATGCCACCTTGTTGTTTTGCCGCCGCAAGCGCAGCTTGCATACCATCAAATGCGGCGCGATCAATCAGCGGGCCAATAAGGGTTTTGTTGTCGAGTGGATTGCCAATACGAATGTGACTGAACACCGCTTTTAAGCGGTTGACCACGTCATCGGCGATATCGTGGTGCACAATCATGCGTCGCAATGAGGTGCAGCGTTGCCCGGCGGTGCCCACCGCCGAAAACAACGACGCTGGCAAAACCATGTCGATATTGGCGGACGGCGCGACAATCATGGCGTTGTTGCCACCCAGCTCCAACAGGCTGCGACCGAGCCGCGCCGCGACTTGGGTGGCGACACTTTTGCCCATACGGGTGGAACCGGTCGCCGAGACCAACGCAATACGCGCATCGTCAACCATGTCCTGACCAATGTTGGCATTGCCGATCAACACTTCCAGTAAACCATCGGGGGCGGTATTGCCTTGTAGATTAAATTTTGCGATGGCGCGATTAAACAACGCCTGACAGGCCAGTGCTGTGAGCGGTGTTTTTTCCGACGGCTTCCACACCAACGCATTGCCACACACCAATGCCAGTGCGGCGTTCCATGCCCACACCGCCACCGGAAAATTAAACGCACTGATAATGCCGATGGTGCCGAGCGGATGCCACTGTTCCATCATGCGGTGTTGCGCGCGCTCGGTGGCGATGGTCAGGCCGTATAACTGTCGCGACAGTCCAACGGCGAAGTCGCATATGTCGATCATCTCCTGCACTTCGCCCAAACCTTCTTGGCGAATTTTGCCGGCCTCGATAGTCACCAGTTCGCCGAGTGGGGCCTTGTGCTGGCGTAACTCCTCACCGAGCAAACGCACCAATTCACCGCGGCGTGGCGCAGGCACGATGCGCCATTGCAAAAACGCCGCGTGCGCGCGGGCAATTTTGGCGGTGACGTCAGCCGATTTATCGACACGCAGGGTGGCGATGGTGCTGCCGTCAATCGGGGTTCGGGCCGGGATGTCCCTGCCGGCGAACGCGTCAAGCGAGACGCCGAGTTTCCGTAACAGTGTGTGGGTATCGGTGACAAGTGTGCTCATGCGTAATACTTTCCAAATGGATTGGCCATGAAGACCGGCAGGCTAACGGATTCCTGACGAATAAAACCTTGTTTGGCAATTTTGCCATTGGCCAACAAATCAACCATCGTGCAAATGCCGGACGCGGTGGTGAGTTGAATGGCAGACAGGTTTGCCACCAACTTCCTTTGCGTATATTTTTTTCGCAAAACTTTCCTGCGCGAGACGTCCTTCGCGTTGGCCGCTGACCGAGACAAATACCAGCACCACATCCTGCAAGGTAATGGGAATCGCGGTTTCCAATAGGTCTTTCAATAATTCACGGCGTTTGCTCAACCCCAGGTCGTTCAGCAGGATTTTCATGATTTCGCAATGGCCGGGATATCGAACCGTTTTGTAATTGAGGTTTTGCACGCGACCTTCGAGGGTTTCGCACAGGGTGCCGAGACCGCCGGAGGTATTAAAAGCCTCGTAGTCCAAGCCATCCAGCAGGAAATGTTCGAGTTCTTCAAGCGGTGGCGTTTCACGGATGGTGCCGTCAATAATGGCCTCGCAGGGATTGAGGTATTCATTGATCAAGCCGTCCGTGCTCCAGGTCAGGTTGTACTTCAGCGCGTTGGTTGGGTAAATTGGCAACGCGCCGACCCGCATATTCACATCGCGAAGTGAATCAAATTTTTGCGCAAGTTCATGGGCGGCGATCGAAATGAAACCAGGTGCCAGACCACACTGCGGCACAAACGCGGTCCTGGCGTCCTTGGCAATTTCCTTGACGATACGCGTACTCGCCACGTCTTCGGTCAGGTCGAAATAATGCGCGTTGATGGTGAAGGCGAGTTTGGCCAGAATTGGTGTCAGGTAAAACGGGCAGGCGGACAAAATGACGTCAACACCTTTGAGCGCCTTGCTTAGATCATCATTGGCCACGTCGGCGATATGCACAGTGGCACCAAGCGCTTTCATGGGAGCCAGGCGTTGTTCATCCTTGTCCACGACCGTGATTTGGTAGCCGCCGTTGGCGTTGAACAGGGCGACAATGGCTTCGCCGATTTTTCCAGATCCAATGAGTGCGACGTGCATGTGATTTCCTTTGTTTTTGTAGTGAATAATTAGTATTCCATTTTACGTGGTTCTGCCGAATTGTTGTAGCTGCAATATGCTCAAATGTTCGTATTAGATTAGGCGAAAAGATGGGGTAAAATTGCAAAATGACTAAAACATTGCAAAATCTCACCCCCGCCGAGAACAAATTGTTGTCGCTGCTGCGACAAAATGCCCGCGCCAGCATTGCCGATCTGGCGCGCCAACTCGGCCTCGCCCGCGCGACCGTGCAGGAACGATTGCGCCGTTTGGAGGAGGGCGGCGTGATTGAGGGATACACCGTCCGACTGGATCCGAATTACGCCCGTAGCCGGGTCACGGCACACACCTTGGTGCGGATTGATGCCAAAAAAGCCGAGGGCCTCTATTCGAAGTTGAAAAAAATGCCAAGTGTCAGTGGCATTTATGCGTTGTCCGGGGAGTACGATGCCCTGGTGGTGCTGCAAGCAGACACCACCACCGAGCTCGATGAGGCACTCGACATTCTTGGTGGACACGAGGGCGTCGATCGCACCCAAACATCCATTGTGCTCAGCGTGAAATACGAGCGATAGGTAACCAGTTGCTGTCCTGCAGAGACGTCAACCGCCACCGCCAACGGTCAATGGAAAAACAAATACGCCACCCATATGGCCGCCATCACGCCGGCCAGATCGGCAAGTAAACCAAACCACAAGGCGTAACGAATCTTGTTGATACCAACCGAGCCGAAATAAAGCGCAATGATGTACAGCGTGGTGTCGGATGATCCCTGCAAAATGCTCACCAATCGCCCGACAAATGAATCCACACCAAATGTTTTCATGGCGTCAATCATCATCGCCCGGGCACCACTGCCGCTGACGGATTTCATGAGTGCGGTGGGTAAGCCCGGTGTGAAGTCGGTGTTGAATCCCAATTGTGTGAAGACCCAGGCGAAACCACTGACAATGAATCCAAGCACACCAGAATTTCGCAACACACTGATCGCGACCAGCATGCCGACCAAATATGGAATGATCATGAGCGAAACCTGAATGCCGCCTTTTGCGCCTTCAATAAACGTGTCGTACACATTTATTTTTTTGCGCAGTCCCCCCACCAGAAATAAAACAATAATTCCCAGCAAGATAAAATTACTGGCAACCTTGGAGACGGTTTGTATTTCCACCCGCGTTAAAAAATTGCTGAAATACCAAACGATGCCAAGTACAAACGCGGTCATGCCGCTCAGCCATAACAAAATGACCGAGTCAAAAATATTAATACGCTGTTTGATTGCCAGTGCCATAAAGGCAACAAATGTTCCGGCATAGGTGGCAATCAGGGTCGGAATAAAAATGTCCGAAGGGTCGGCGGCACCCAGAATGGCACGTTGTGCCATCACCGTGAGCGGGATCAGCGTCAGGCCGGCGGTTTGTAATACCAAAAACATGATCTGCGCGTCACTGGCCTCGTCTTTGTTTGGGTTGAGGCTTTGCAAGCTTTCCATTGCCTTGAGTCCGAACGGTGTCGCCGCATTGTCCAGCCCGAGAAAGTTGGCGGAAAAATTCATCAC
>JANPNU010000493.1:0-11436 GCA_031427615.1 Burkholderiales bacterium | reverse complement strand
TCAACGACGTGCCGCCATATGTCGGATTGCGGACACTCGGCTAGGCGCGACGGCCGGCTGCTGACGGCCAAGGGACTAAACCGCTCGCGCTGTAGGCGCTCCGGCGAGAGTGTGGAGGTTCGTTGCGCCGTTGGTTCTGCGATGTTGGTGGTCGAGGCAATCCGCCTCGTTCATCGACAGGACCTGCGGCAAGGGTGAATCGGATTGGGTCCCTGCCTTCGCAGGGACGGCGATGATTGCCAGCGGCAATCATCTTGGTTTTCTAGGGATGATTTTAAACACACGGTCATACAACCAGTTTGGTTACACACGCAAAATTCGACCGGCAATACCCATGGTCCAGGGGATCACGGTAAATGATTTTTTGGCGGCGATCGCCCGCGCAAAACGCACCGATGCCTCATCCACATCAATCAGAAAAGGCATTTTGAATTTGTTCACCGCTGTCATCGGGGTGCGAATATACCCAGGGCAAAGGGTGACGACTGATACGCCGGAGCCGCGCAATTCAACACGCAAACTTTCGCAATACGAAATCGCCGCAGCTTTTGATGCCGAATACGCACCGCCGCCGGGGATGCCGCGAAAGCCCGCAACACTGGCGATGCCAACCAATGTGCCGCCACCGTTGGATTTCATCGCGTCCACAAACGGATGAAAAGTGTTGACCATGCCCATGACATTGATATCAAAAACTTCCTGAAAGGCGCCAAGATCTTCGGCCATTTCAGTTAATGTTCCGCGCGAAACACCGGCATTCGCAATGACAACATCGGGTAGGCCGTGTTTATCGATGAATTGTCGGGCGGCGGACTTCAGGCCATCGGCATCACGCACATCACAAACATAAATTTCCGGGCGGGGAGTCATCGATGCGGCGACTTTTTCCAGCCAATCGGCGCGGCGTGCAACCAGTCCGAGCTGGCAACCCTCGCGCGCATAGTGCCGCGCCAGTGATTCGCCGATTCCACTGGATGCGCCGGTGATGAATATTTTTTTCATTCACGCAGTTTATCAGGCCGCCTACCCACGCCAGAAACAGAAACAGCACCCGCAGGTGCCGTTTTGGCTGCCACAGGGGGCGAATTATTTGGCTGTGGCGGGCACCTTTGCGGCCGACTTCGCGGGCGCTGGCGCCGGCATGGCTTTGGCCGCTGGCTTGGATGCCGCGCGCTGCTCGGCAATCAGCCGGTCAAGCGTGGCGATGATATGGCTACCGCCAACCTGTTGGACAATATAACGGCCATTCACCACAACCATCGGTGTTGCGGTGATTTTGTATTGTGCGGCAAGACCGCGCCCACGCATGATTTTGCTTTGCACCGAAAAAGATTTTTCAATCGATTCAAACTGTGCCGGATCCACGCCGTTTTTTTCCAACCATTTCAGCATGGTGGGTTTATGGGCAATCATCACCTTGTCATTAAAGATGGCTTCAAATATTTTCTTGTGCAGCCGGTCGAGTTGGCCCATGGCCTCAAGGGTGTGAAAAATTGGCAGGTCATCAACACCGCTTGAGCCGAATCCGGCAGGCACCCGCTTAAATTTCACATCTGACGGCAATTTTTTGGACCATGCCTCGAGGGCAGGTTCCAAATTGGCGCAATGAATACAACCGTAACCAAAAAACTCCAGCACCTCAATGGTGCCGTCGTCGGTGGTTGGCTGTGCGGGACTGAGCAGAGTGACCTCTTTGGCGGTGCCCTGCGCGTGAACCGGAAACACGACGGCGGCGACCGCCATTAACAAAAACGCGCTCAACATGAAGAATAAACGCGGGGAGAGTTTGGTTTGAATCGCTTGGGTTTTGTTTGACATAAAAATCCTATTTTTGGTATTAATCGATCAACTGACAGATCATTCCGGCTTGACGACGGAGGCGCTGATGCCATTTTGTGACAACACACCTTTGATTCGGTTCACTTCGTCCTGACTCTTGAATGGCCCGAGCCGCACCCTGAATAACGTGCCTTTGCCGGCGACGTTGACGGGTTTGATGGACGCTTCGAATCCAGCGAACGCCACCTTGGCTTTCATATTGTCGGCATCGGCTTCATTTTGAAATGCACCCGCCTGTAAATACAAAATTTCATTGAGCGATTTAACCGGCTCTTTAATTTCTGGTTTGGTCAATTTGGTTGGGTCCTTGGCCGGGTCTTTGGCAGCTAGTGCTGCGGCCTCAGCTGGTTTTTTGGTGACGGTGGCCGCACTATCCTTGCCGTCTTTATCACCCGGCAGCAACTGATAAAACTCAAAACGTGGTTTGGCTGGATCACTGCCGTCGGTTTTGGCTGGGGTGGTGGGTGCCGTTGGCTGGCCTGACTTCAACGGTGTCAAGGTTTCCGACGGTTTGGTTTTTTCAACAAACGGATTGGATGAGCGGTTGAGCCAAATTGCCACACCGAGCGCCAAAAAAATGCCCATCAACAGGCCGATAATAATGCCCGCGAACAACGGGTTCATGCCCGGCTTGCCACCACCACCGGAACGGGGTGGTGGCTTCGGTTTAACTTCGTTTGTCATGTTTACATTTTCTCCGGCGCGGACACGCCAAGTACTCCGAGGCCGTTTTTGATGACCTGCCGTACGGCCACAATCAGGGCCAGGCGTGCCAATTTTAACAGTTCATCATCAATCAAAAAGCGTTCGGCATTGTAGTACGTGTGCAATTTTGCCGCGAGTTCGCCGAGATAGTTGGCAACAATGTGTGGTGATAATTCGCGTGTCCCAGGCTGAGTGATTCTGGAAAATCGGCAAGCGTCCGCAGTAATTCGGATTCGTAAGGGCTAGCCAGCGGTGACAGGTCTACATTGACCAAACTTTCAACTTCGCCCCCCCATTGTTCGAGCACCCGGCAAATTCGCGCATGGGCGTACTGCACGTAATAAACCGGATTGTCCTCGGAGTGACTTTTCGCCAGATCAATATCAAATGTCAACTGCGAATCGGATTTGCGCATGATGAAAAAATAACGGGTGGCGTCACGACCGACTTCATCAATCAAATCGCGCAGGGTCACGTAGCTGCCGGCGCGTTTGGAAATTTTTACCTCCTCGCCGCCACGCATCACGGTAATCATTTGATGCAACACATAATCCGGGTAACCCACCGGCACACCCATTTCCATTGCCTGCAATCCGGCTTTGACACGCATGAGCGAGCCGTGATGATCTGCGCCGAGCTCGGTGATGGCACGGGTGAAGCCGCGCTGCCACTTGGTGACGTGATAGGCAATGTCCGGCACAAAGTAGGTGTAGGTGCCGTCTGACTTGCGCATGACGCGGTCTTTGTCGTCACCGTAGTCGGTTGACTTCAACCATAACGCGCCGCCCTCTTCATAAGTGTGGCCTTTGGCGACCAGATGATTGACCGTCTTTTCAACCAAGCCCCCGGTGTAAATGGACGACTCAAGGTAATGTAAATCAAATTCAACTTGGAATGCTTTCAGGTCGAGGTCCTGTTCGTGGCGTAATGCTGCCACTGAAAAGGCGCGCACCGCATCACGGTTTTGGCCGAGGCTGTCGGCCGGATTTCCCAGCGCATAACGCTCGGCGATTTCTTTGATGTAGTCACCCCGATAACCGCCCTCGGGAAATTCGCAGGCGACGCCCGCACGTTCGCTGAGTCTGGCGATAACCGACGCGGCCAAATTTTCAATTTGTGCACCGGCGTCGTTGTAATAGAACTCACGACTGACGTCATACCCCTGGCTGGACAACAAACGCGCCAGGGTGTCGCCAATGGCGGCACCGCGGCCGTGGCCAACGTGTAACGGGCCGGTCGGATTGGCTGAAACAAACTCGACCATGACTTTTTCGTGATTGCCAATTTGGCTCGAACCAAACTTGTCTGCGTCGCGGGTGATGGCTTTGACAATTCTGGTTTCGGCGGCGTGTGACAAACGCACGTTGATGAATCCAGGTCCGGCGATGTCGGGCGGTCCGGCGAGCAGTGGTGAGGCCGGCAACGCTGCCACCACAGCTTCGGCAATTTCACGCGGCTTTTTGCCGAGTTTTTTGGCCAGATGCAATGCGCTGTTAACGGCGAAATGTCCGTGCTCGGGATTCTTTGGTTTTTCGACTGCAATTTCAAACGGCGGCGTTTCATCTTTTAGCGCCGGGAACGCCGCAAAAAGCGCGGTTTGAAAAAGTTCGGCGACAGCGGACTTGTTATCGGTAATAGGAGACATGAGCGGCTTTAAATCGGAATCACACATTATAACGGCTGGCTATCGGCTGGCGAGGTCAAAATGAGCTAATAAAAGTAAAAGTTGTTTATTGGTGCGCTGTTCAACGCAAATATGGCTGAAGATTGTCGCCAATAAACGACTTTTAAACCTCAATCGGGTCGACGTCGATCGCCCATTTCACCGTACGAACATTTTCGGCACGAATACCGTCAAGCCACACCGTCAAAAACTGCTGCAGGGTGGCACGTCGATCAGACTGCACCATGAGTTGTTTGCGGCTATAGCCGGCTTTACGTTCAAGTGTGGAGGCGACGGGCTCCCAAACGTTTATGCCGCCCAACTGGTTGTCGGTGACAATGCGCCGGCCGCTGATCTGTGCGGCGGATAAAAATGCATCGAGTTTTTCGATGTCGCGCGATTCCGCTCTGAGCAAGGCGAGGTAGCTATAGGGCGGCAATTGCATGATCTGCCGTTCGGCCAATGCCGCTGCGACAAACTGCGGGTAGTTGTGGCTGGCGACGGCCTGGTAAACCGCATGTTCCGGAAAACGCGTTTGAATCACCACCTGCCCGGGCAGCTGCGCGCGGCCGGCACGGCCGGCCACCTGCGTCATCTGTTGGGCCATGCGTTCGGCGGCGCGAAAGTCGGCGGAAAAAACCGCACCGTCCGCATTCACCACACATACGAGGGTGAGTTTTGGAAAATCGTGGCCTTTGGCGAGCATTTGTGTGCCAACTAAAATATCGATTTCTCCATTGGCTGCATCTGCAAAAATTTTTTCAGCCGCACCACGCCGCCGGGTGGCATCTCGATCGACCCGGGTGATGCGAGCATTGGGTAACGCCGCTTGCAGCGCGGCTTCAATACGTTGGCTGCCCTGCCCGGCGGGGTGCAGATCGGCAGCGCCACAATCACCGCAGACCAGTGGTACGCGGGTTTCGGCGCCGCAGTGGTGACATTTCATCTTGTTTGCCGCGCGGTGATACACCATGCGGGCGCTGCAACGTTTGCACTCTGGCATCCACGCGCAGCTGCCGCACACCAGAGCCGGGGCAAAGCCACGACGGTTGATAAAAACCATCGCCTGTTCACCGCGCAAAATGGTTTGGTCGATTGCGCGAATAAGCGACTGCGTCAACCCGTCGGGGGCTTTTTCACTGTCGAGATGAATAAAATTTACCTGGGGAAGTTCGGCGTCTTCGATGGCGCGCTTGGTCAGCGGCAGTCGGACAAATCGACCACGGGCGACGTTGTCGAGGGTTTCAATTGATGGTGTGGCCGAACCCAGCACCACCGGGCAGCCGACGCTGCGGGCGCGAAACACCGCCACGTCGCGCGCGGAATAGCGCACACCATCCTGCTGCTTGAACGATTGATCGTGCTCTTCATCAACAATAATCAGGCCAAGACGTGGCATCGGCGTAAAAATAGCCAGTCGCGTGCCGACCACGATATCGGCAACGCCATCCTGCGCGGAGCGCCACGCCGTCAGCCGTGCAGCAGCGGCCATGCCGCTGTGTGCGGGTGCAATGTGATGGTTTGGAAAACGTTTGCGAATATGATTTAACAATGCCGGCGTCAAATTGATTTCCGGCACCAGCACCAGCGCCTGCTGACCCTGATCGAGCGCATGGGCGATCGCTCTTAAATAGACCTCAGTTTTTCCGCTGCCGGTAATGCCGTCGAGCAGAAATGCGAGGTACTGGGCGTGCGCCGCGTTGATGGTGTCTACCGCCGTTTGTTGTTCGACATTCAGGGTGGGCCCGGATGCAGATGCACGGATTAAATTCGGTTGTCCGGTTTTTTGATCCGCAGAGGCGGGAGCCAACTCTTCAATTTCAATCCACGATTTTTCCAAAAGTGTTTTGATTGTGACCCCGGCGCGGGCATAACGTCGCCGCAATTCATTTTCCAGCAACGATTCGCCAAGCAGACATTGCAATATCGCGCGTTGGGCGACCGACCGTCCCGACAGGGTTGTGATGGCGTCACGTCCATGCGGTGTGATGGAAACGCGTCGCATGGTTGCGCGGTCTGACTCGTTGACATCACCGTTGACTGTTTTGAGCGCCCGCACCGCATTTCTCAACATCGGCGGAATGACGCTCATCACAATTTGGCCAAACGGGGCGTGGTAGTAGCTCGCGCAAAAGCGCATGACCGCCAATATCTCGGCACTTAACGCCGGCAGATCGCGTCGTACCCCCTCTACCGCCCGTAGTTTGTCATTGGCAATCTCGGAGGTATCGGTGATCGCGATCAGAACTCCGACCAATTTTTTACTGCCAAAGGGCACCACCACCAGCCTGCCAACATCGTCCGGTCGCGCATCGGGCAGGGTGAAGTCAAAGGCGCACCAAAGGGGCACATCCAACACGACGGCGGCGATTTTGAATCCTGTGTTGGGCATCACGCCGCGCACTATTTACGGTTGACCGTATTGGCGGCTGGGAAAGCCGATAGTCGCAGCAAAAAGCGTGCTTGCGGAACCACCATGGGATGCCGTAATCGCGTCATTGTGTCTGTGGATAAGTTTGTGCATAGATCGGCCTTTGCCTGACTTCTGCACAATTTGGTTTGGGCAAATTAATGATTTGCGCAGCAATAAATCACGAAAAACACATATTTATCAAAGCGTTACTTTGGAATCTTCGTGAGCGACAAGAGATAAGCCCTGGAAATGCCTAGAACCAAGTCTCTGTGCATAAGCAAGCGCCATTTAAACCAATCGTAAAAATATTTTTCTTGACTTAGCCGTTTTTGGGTAGTCGAGCGCTGGCGCGGTGAACCGCGTTAACGAGTACTTTTACGTGGTCTGGGTTGGCAAATTGTGAAATGCCATGACCCAGGTTGAAAACATGGCCGTCCGCTTGGCCGTCCGCAGAAAACTCCCGCAAAACCCGCTCCGTTTCTTGCTCGATCTTAGTCGGTGGCGCGAAAAGCGTGGATGGATCAAGGTTTCCCTGCAGAGCAACCTTCGCGCCCACCCGATGTTTTGCGTCTGTCAGAGAAATGGTCCAATCTAGCCCCAGTGCGTCGGCACCACACTCCGCCATTGATTCGAGCCACAACCCGCCACCTTTGGTGAAAAATATGCGCGGAACGATTCGGCCATCGGCCTGGCGTTTTAATCCGGCCATGATTTGTTTGACGTACTGGAGTGAAAACGCCTGGTAGGCCGCATGCGACAACATGCCACCCCAGGTGTCAAATAACATGACCGCCTGTGCGCCGGCGTCAATTTGTGTGTTGAGATAGGCAATAACGCTTTCGGTATTTTTCTGCAATATCGAATGCAGCAGATCGGGCCGCTGAAACAACATCGTTTTGGTCAATAGAAAATCATCCGATCCGCCACCCTCGATCATGTAACAGGCCAGTGTAAACGGGCTGCCGGAAAAACCAATTAATGGCACACGGCCATCAAGCGTTTTGCGGATTTGTGAGACGGCATCAAACACGTATTGCAATGAATTCATGTCCGCCACCGGTAATCGGCGTACATCCTCTTCGGTGCGAAGCGGGCGTTCGAACTTTGGCCCTTCCCCGTCGACAAAATACAAACCCAGACCCATTGCGTCCGGGATGGTCAAGATGTCCGAAAATAAAATCGCCGCATCGAGCGCAAATCGATCCAAAGGTTGGATGGTGACCTCGGTGCAGTAATCGGGACTCTTAGCCAGGCCGAGAAAACTGCCGGCGCGCTGACGGGTGGCCTTGTACTCGGGCAAATAACGCCCGGCCTGGCGCATGATCCAGATGGGCGTATAGGGTGTTGGCTCGCGCATCAGTGCGCGCAGGAATACATCGTTTTTGAGTTTTGACATGACGGGTAATAAAGCGGTGGGGCTGTTGAACAAGTAGCCATTGGCAAGGACGTGACGGAATGGTCGCGCCCCGCCATTATGTCATTTGTTGCCGGCCTTTGATGATGTCAGACGGCGCTACCTGGGTAGGGTCGAGTCACCCATCAAAAATTCATCGACCGAATGCGCGCACTGACGTCCTTCACGGATCGCCCAAACCACCAACGACTGGCCACGGCGCATATCACCGGCGGAAAATATTTTTGGCACTGTGGTTTGATACGCCATGGTCCCCTCGGTGGCGGCTTTGATATTCTGACGCTGATCTTTTTCCACGCCAAGCGTACTAAATTGCTCGACCAGACCGGACTGGGTCGGGCCCATAAAACCCATGGCAAGCAACACCAGATCGGCTTTCATCTCAAATTCGGAGCCCGGCACCTCCTGCATTTTGCCGTCGCGCCATTCGACCCGTGCGGCGATTAATTTTTCGACCTTACCGTTGTTGCCAACAAAGCGTTTGGTTGCGACCGACCAGTCACGCGCGCAGCCTTCTTCATGTGACGAGGTTGAGCGTAGTTTTGTCGGCCAGTATGGCCATACCAATGGTTTGTTCTCCTGCTCCGGCGGCATCGTCAGCAGTTCAAATTGGGTGATGGATGCGGCACCATGACGGTTTGATGTGCCAACACAATCACTGCCGGTGTCACCGCCACCAATCACCACCACGTGTTTGCCGGTGGCCATGATCTGATCGGGCAGGATGTCGCCGGCGACAATTTTATTTTGTTGCAGCAAAAAATCCATGGCGAAATGTATGCCTTGCAATTCGCGTCCCGGCAGCGGCAAATCACGCGGCCACTCCGCGCCGCCTGCCAAAACAATCGCATCAAAATCCGCCATCAACGCGCTGGCGGGGGTATCCACGCCGATATGTTGGTTTACCCGAAACTGCACACCTTCGGCCTGCATTTGTGCCATGCGCCGATCAATGTGGGCCTTTTCCATTTTGAAATCCGGAATGCCGTAGCGTAATAGGCCGCCGATGCGGTCATTTTTTTCAAACACGATTACATCATGCCCTACCCGCGCGAGCTGTTGGGCGGCCGCCAAACCGGCCGGACCGGAGCCAACGATCGCCACACGTTTCCCGGATTTTTTAGCTGGCGGTTGCGGCACCACCCAACCCATCTCCCAGCCCTTATCGATGATGGCGTGCTCAATGGATTTGATGCCAACGGCATCGTCATTGATATTGAGTGTGCAAGCCGCCTCACATGGTGCCGGGCAGACCCGCCCGGTGAATTCCGGAAAATTATTGGTTGAGTGAAGGGTAATCAGCGCCTCCTGCCAATTCTGGCGAAACACCAAGTCATTAAAATCTGGAATGATGTTGTTAACCGGACAGCCGGATTGGCAAAACGGAATGCCACAATCCATACAACGTGCACCCTGTTGTTTGGCATCGTCATCATTCAGATGCAACACAAACTCTTGATAATTTTTGACGCGCTCGCCAATTGGCAGCGTCGGCTCATTCAGGCGATCAAACTCGATGAATCCGGTGATTTTTCCCATGTCTGGAATTTCCTTTTGCCAATCTTGATGTTTAAGCCGAACTGGTTGTTTAGGCAAATCAGGTTGTTTATGCTGACCTGGCTATTTAACCTGCATATTTCATGGGTCGCCCGTGGTTCCCCAGGGAGTGCACTATGAAGAACATTAAATCCAATTTGGATTGTCAATTCTTCGCAAATAAAACGGGCTGCACGCTCGATAGCGGGCGCTCATTTTTGTCACAAGACGGCGCTGTGTTTGCCAAATGAGCGCCTTCCTCCCGTGCTCATTTGCCCACTACAGCCAGCTATCCCGTGGTCGGTCAGGCAAAAAATCACTCGCCCATTCACTGCGAAAAGCCCTGCATGGCTTTCCGGTTCAGCGGGCACGGCGCGCGCGCCGCGAAACCCCCGCTTCACCTCATCAAACGTGCCCCCATGAAATATGCAGGTTAAGCCGCCACTTTTTGTGCGGAAGTAAGCGAATTTTTTGTCGCCTGATCAATGAGCGCCCGACGATATTCCGTTGGCATCACTTTGACAAACCTGGGAAGCCATACCGCCCAATTTGCCAGAATGGTTTTGGCGCGTTCACTGCCGGTGTGGCGGGCGTGTCGTTCAATCATCGACAATAAAATATCGGTGTCGGCCTTGCCAAGATGCGAGTCGGCCGATGGTTTGTCGGCGAGCGGCTCGATGGTTA
This sequence comes from Burkholderiales bacterium, assembly GCA_031427615.1. Classification (GTDB taxonomy): domain Bacteria; phylum Pseudomonadota; class Gammaproteobacteria; order Burkholderiales; family Usitatibacteraceae; genus UKL13-2. Next base: position 1,182 of record JANPNU010000493.1, on the reverse strand, counting down.
CCATGGCCATGTTGCATCGCTTGTTAAACAGACCATCTTCATCAAGTACATACGCCACCCCACCCGACATGCCAGCCGCAAAATTACGCCCGGTCTTGCCAAGCACGGCAACAGTGCCGCCGGTCATATATTCGCAGCCATGGTCGCCGGTGCCCTCAACGACTGACGATGCGCCTGAATTGCGCACACAAAAACGTTCACCGGCGACACCACGAAAGTACGCCTCGCCGGCAATGGCACCATACATGACGGTGTTGCCAACAATGATGTTTTCAATCGGGTCGCCCTTAAACGCGGCATGGGGCCGTACAAAAATCTTGCCGCCGCTCAGTCCTTTGCCGACGTAGTCGTTGGCCTGCCCGGTTAAATCCAGCGTGACACCATGTGCCAGAAACGCGCCAAAACTTTGACCGGCAGTGCCCTTGAGTTTGATGGTGATGGTGTTATCTGGCAGACCGGCATGGCCATAACGGCACGCCACTTCGCCGGACAACATCGTGCCAACGGTGCGATTTAAATTGCGAATGTCGGAGTGAATAACAACGTTTTCCTTTTTTTCCAGCGCCGGTTTGGCTTTCGTAATCAATTTGTTGTCAAGCGCACCCTCCAGCCCGTGGTCCTGTGTTTCGGTATGCAAACGCGACACTTCGGCAGGCATGGCCGGCAGGTGGAATATTTTTGTGAAATCCAGTGTCTTGGCTTTCCAATGCGCAATGCCAGCGGCGGTATTGAGCAAATCGGCGCGCCCAATCAATTCGTTAAATGTACGAATGCCCAAACTGGCCATGATTTCGCGCACTTCCTCGGCAACAAAGAAAAAATAATTTACAACGTGTTCAGGCTGGCCGGAAAATTTTTGTCGCAACAACGGGTCTTGCGTGGCCACGCCCACCGGGCAGGTGTTGAGGTGGCATTTACGCATCATGATGCAGCCTCCGACGACGAGTGGTGCGGTGGCAAAGCCGAATTCGTCCGCGCCCAGCAAGGCACCGACGACCACATCACGGCCGGTTTTCAATTGACCATCAACTTGCAACGCAATGCGACCGCGCAAACGGTTCAACACCAGTGTTTGCTGCGTTTCGGCCAGCCCCAATTCCCACGGCGTGCCGGCGTGCTTGATCGATGATACGGGTGATGCACCGGTGCCGCCGTCATGGCCGGCGATGGTGATGTGATCGG
>JANPNU010000492.1:0-3498 GCA_031427615.1 Burkholderiales bacterium | reverse complement strand
CCTCGGATAACAGCGATGGCGGTGAAGCTTTGCCGGATCGCGGTAAACAATCTGTTGACTTCCTGCGGAAAAACGTCCTTTACCTATGCCACTTTGCGAAGACCTGCTACAGACTGAAAAGCAGATTGAATTCGGCAATGCGACGCCGCAGCCGATTCCGTTGGACGTACTTTGCGGACGTTTTGCAGATGTTTCCAACGCGACCGAACTGTCGGCAGCGGCTGAAATCGGCCTGCGTCTATGCCAAAAATTACATGCGCAGGGTCGCTCATTCGATGCGCTTCCGATCGCCCGTGCAATTTACAACCGTTCAGCCGCCACCGATTCCCACAACCTAACACAGCGAGCCGCCACAGCAAACGGACTACTTTCATCCGACACAGCTGACTTCGCTGCAGCGATTGAATTTCATGGCCGCGCATTAGCATTGGCAAAGGCATCAGGAGATTCGATATCGTTTAGTCGGGTGTGGAACAATATTGGCTCCGCCCTTCTGGCGGGCGCAGGTCACTTCAACGCCGCTGCCAAATGTTTTTTGCATTCCATTGACATTGCTGCCGGAATAGAGGACCCACAGGTAGGTCGCTACGGCTCGTTAACAAATCTGGCAAAGTGTGCACTAAATCAGCTGGATGTGGACGGCGGCCTCAAGTATGCAGAATTGGCATTAGCCGAGCTTCAAAAAAACGTTTCGACAGTTAACCCAATTAGTCAGATTTGCCTGCATCAAAATTTTGTCCGTCTGTTAATTGTTGCCGGGCGACACGCCGAAGCAGAGCAACACGCCAATCAAGCAATGGATTTAGCAATTGCGGATGGTGGTAAACGCTGTGCGATTGTTGCCTCGACCACGCGGGCGGCTGTTGATCTTGCCCGCGGCAATACCGATATCGCGCTAACACGACTTGAACAGTCTTTGGCGGATTCACGCACAACACGCTCAGCATTGCGCGAGACCTTAAGTTTTGTTGTCCGTGCTCAAGATCTCGCCGGGCAGCCGGAAAAGGCAATGCTTCGTCTGAAGGAGTTGGCTGCGCTTATTCACGGCCAAAACGTGCGCAATGCGCTTTTGCATTTGTCCATGCCATTCTGGACATCCATTGCAGGCAACACGTCAGTGACGTCATTGCATATTGAAGCGCGGCTGCGGTCACATTTTTCCGAACCCCAACCACCAGAAAATTGGTCGACTTTGAGTCGACTCGCAATTGGCAACTCGTTGCAGGCAGATGCAACCGGCAGTCACGGTCTTCGGGTAGGTGCATTAACGCGCTTGTTGGCCCTTGCTTATGGTTATGATCCTATCGAGGCGATGGAAGTTGGACTGGCCGCGCAATTACACGACATTGGACTGGCTGCAGGACATGACAACTTGATTCGCCCACACGCAGAAAGCACGCGGGAGTCTAGTCACATGGATGCACACCATTGCCGTGCCGGCTGGGAAATATTGTCGGACGACTCACACCCGCGAATTGCGATGGCACGTGATATTGCACAATACCATCACAGCTGGTGGAACGGTGCGGGCTATCCGGCCGGTGTCGCTGGCAAAGCCATCCCTATTCATGCCAGAATGTGTGCAATTGCCGATGTATATGACTCATTGTTAACTAACCTCCCAACTGAAACGGGATACTCTTTGCAAGACGCATTATTCCACCTTACGCGTATAGCCGGAACGCACTTGGATCCGGACCTTGTACAAGTTTTTACAATTGCAATTCGAAGTGAGGCATACAATGAAGGGGTTGGAATTGAAACAAACAACGGATTGGCATGCTTCTATCAACTTATTAATGCTCTTGCAGAAGGGCGAAGCTTAGTATGAAAAATACACATAAAGACGAATCTTACACTCTGACAGAAACAGAAAAAAAGATGCTGGCCCTGTTGGTCAAGGGTGCCTCCAGCAAGAAAATTGCACAAAGCCTTGGTTACAAAGACGGTACCGCCCGCGTTTACCTTTCGACCCTTTATAAACACATTGGTGTTGCCAACAAAACCAGCGCCGTAACCTGGTATATCGCCCGTCAATCAACCGAGTCTGTCAGCCAAAACTGGGCGCAAACTCCGCCGGAACTTCCTGAAGATACATTTGGTGATCGGGCGATCCGTACCGATTTGTTGTCAAGTCTTGGCATCATGGAAATTTTTCTCGGCCCGCACAGCAAAATGTGGGAGGTCGCGAATCGCCTAAATGCAGCAACCGCAGGGGCTGATACGAACTCGAATTCTCGTATTCGTGCACAATCACGCAAATTGTGGTGCGCACTGTTGGCCGGTGACTTTGCAAAAGGTAAACGGGAATTTGATCAGGGCGGCTTGTCGGGCCTGTTTGTGGACTCGCCAGGTGATGCTGTTGTATTAGCCAGTTTGGTCATCCTTGGTGGATATACCTCCAGCGGTAAGAAAGCGCTGGCAGCGATGCCGCAGAAAAAAGCGGCAACCATTGGCATCACCCGCGACGAACGACGTGCTCTGTTGGCGATGGCCGACGCGACGGAGGGACACAATGAACACGCGCTTGGGGCGTTACATCATCTCGCAGCAAACGCGAAGTCACGTCCGACCTTTCGTCATTTGATTACCGTCGCACTATTTCATATTTACAAAGTGCGCAGCGACATCGACCGTGCGCGCGCCACTGCGGATGCGGTTTGGGCGGAAGCAGAAAGCGTGCGGCAGCAACTGAGCGCGTTGGGCGACCATCCACTATCAGTAGATAGCCACCTTCCGGAACCGCCAGCATTTCCACGTGCGTCACTGAATACCTATTTAGAAAAACTCCAGTCTTAAAAAATGGGCTGGCTCAAACGCCAGCCCAAAGACTGAAGGTGCGTAACGCAGTGCTTTTTGACGCGAAGATTTCGTTACCAGTAGATGACCTCTTCCCCCCCCCCCGCGATCCACAACAGTTGCTCCACCTCCAGAATCTGCAGGCCAAGCTCTGTTGTCCGCCGTGCATCTTGATATGAAATTAAATCGATTGCTGTTGTGTCGATGTTTTGTGTCGTATTCATATTGGTCCTTTGGAAAGTAATGAGTGGCTCACCCAGAAATTGGGCACCACCATTATTTTATATGTTAATATTTTTTTCTATCCTATAGACATGAGTCTAAATTAAGGATTGGGTACAGCAATCCCGTCATGCTAACCAGACGATCCTCTATGCACAATTGGGTTTACAAAAATTGGCGCGGCCCGCTGACTACTACCGGATTTGACCAAGGGGATCCGCGCAGTGGACGCCAAGGGGATTGCTGCCGATTCGAATGAATAACTTCAAAATCAACCCGCCAACAATGGCAGCGACATCCATAAAAAAGAATGCCCCGCGAAGCGGGGCATTCTTTTTAGCATCGTGAAAATTTTTTCTAGTTCAAATCACTACTGTCCGGTTAAAAGTCGAACAACATCAATTGGTTAGCGGCTGGTGGTGTAATCGTTCTGTTGGAATCGGGTCGCAAGGCGCATGTTAGCTGGGTTTTTTCAAA
>JANPNU010000491.1:0-4607 GCA_031427615.1 Burkholderiales bacterium | reverse complement strand
AAACATGATGCGTCCATTTGTGTGGCTGTCCCTTTGTCTGTCTTTTTCATTGGTCTCCGCCGCGACCGGCGCTCCTTCCGCCGCACTGCCTCCCGGCACCCAGACCCACCACTACACGATTTCCTTTTTTGCCAGATTGTCGGGCAAACAGATCGTGCATGTGTTGCCCGGCGGCAAGATCAAGACGGAATTCTCCTACCGCGACAACGGCCGCGGCCCGGATATTTTTGAGGACATCACGGTGGGCGCGTCAGGGCAATTTGAATCGTTCCGTGCCACCGGCAAGTCCACCTTTGGCGCGCCGATTGCTGAGACTTTTTCGCGCGAAAAAGGCAAGGCGAAGTGGCAATCCAAGGCCGATGTCGGCGAGATGGCGGATGTGCCTTCGGCGATTTACATCCCGGTGGAAAGCAGTCTGGAGGCGATGGCCATTGTGGTGCGCGCCTTGCTGCGCGCGCCGGGCAACAAATTGGCCGCGCTGCCGGGTGGACAACTGGCCATCACGCGGCTGCGGGATGCGCCGGTGACCAATGGCAAGACCACCGGCCGGGTAACGCTATACCAGGTGACCGGCATGGCGCTGGAGCCGCAATATGTATGGATGTGGAAAAACGGCGCGGCGGACAAGGCGCGCTTGTTCGGTGTGGTGCTGCCCGGTTTCAGCGCCATTGAAACCGGTTGGGAGGGCAATGCCGATGCGCTATTGAAGCTGCAAGTCGCCGCCGACAGCGAGACCCTGATAAAACTCGCCGCCAAACATATCCTGCCGTCTGAAGGACTGACGGTGTTTCGCAATGTGCGCTGGTTTGATGCCGAGGCGGCACAGATGAAAGGCCCGGCGGACGTGTATGTGAATCGTGGCAAGGTGGCGTCGATCTATCCGCCCAACGCCACACTCACGGCGGACGCCACCGTCATCGACGGCAGCAATCGCACGCTGCTGCCGGGGCTGTTTGACATGCATGGCCACACCAGCGCCTGGGATGCGGTGCTGCAAATCGCCGGCGGGGTCACCACGCTGCGCGACATGGGCAATGTCAATGCCCGGCTGGCGGCGTTGCGCACACGCATTGATGCCGGGCAGAGCATCGGCCCCCATATTGTGCCGACCGGTTTTATCGAAGGCGCCAGCCCGTTTTCGTCCAACAGTGATTTTGTGGTGAAGGATGTCGAGGAAGCCAGGCGCGCGGTGGACTGGTATGCACAACATGGCTACCGCCAGATCAAACTCTACAATTCAATTCGCCCCGATTGGGTGGCGCCGATCACCGAATACGCCAAGGCGCGTGGCATGCGCGTGGGCGGGCACATCCCGGCGTTCATGCGTGCCGAGGAAGCGGTGCGCGCAGGTTTTGACGAGATCCAGCACATCAACCAAGTGATGCTCAATTTCCTCACTAAAAAAGACGACGACACGCGCACCCTGCTGCGTTTTTATCTGGTGGGTGACAACGCCAACCAGATTGACCTGGAGTCAAAAGCGGTGAAGGATTTTGTGCAGTTGCTGGTGGAGCGCCAGACCGCCATTGATCCGACCATGACCGCGTTTGAGGCGATGTTTTTGCAGCGCCAGGGCGCGCCCAACCCATCGTACCGGGTTGTCGCCAACAATGTACCGCCGACCATTCGCCGCGCTTGGCTGACCAACTCCATGGACGTCACTGACAAAAACGCCGAGCCGTTTAGAAAATCCTATGAAAAACTGCTGGGCCTGGTGAAGCTGATGCACGCCAGTGGCGTGCCGCTGTTGGCCGGCACCGATGATGTCGCCGGATTCACCCTGCACCGCGAGCTGGAGCTGTATGTGCTGGCAGGCATTGCGCCGCTGGAGGTGCTTAAAATCGCCACCTGGAACGGCGCAAAGTATTCGCAGGTGCTGGCGCGCACTGGCTCTATCACGGTCGGCAAGGACGCGGATCTGATTTTGGTGGAGGGCGATCCTTCCAAAAACATCAGTGACATCCGCCGGGTGAGTCTGGTGATGAAGGCAGGGGCGCTGCATTTCCCGGCGGATATTTATGCCGCGCTGGGGGTGAAGCCGTTTGTGGCGCCGCCGCCGGTGACAAAAGTGGTGGTGCCTACCCCGGGCAAATAGTCGGCAAATTACAACAGCGCCAGCACTTCCTCGGCGTGGTTTTGGGTGTCGGGTGAATCAATGATGTGCGCGATTTTGCCTTTTTCATCAATCACAAACGTCACCCGATCCGCCATGCCCGCCAGCGCCTTGGCCGCCGACAACAGGCCGCCGCCGCCGATCACCCCATAGGCGCGGCTGACCGCCTGGTCGGTGTCCGCCAGCAGCGGAAAATTGAGGTTGTACTTGGCACTGAAACGCTGGTGCGAGACTTCATTTTGTGTCGAGATGCCCAGCACCGCCGCGCCTTTGGCCTTTATTTCGCGGTTGGCATCACGCAGCGAACACGCCTGCGCCGTGCAGCCGGGTGTGTCGTCCTTCGGGTAAAAATACACGATGAGTTTTCGGCCAGCGTAGTCCTTGAGCGCAACCCGGCTGCCGTCGGTAGTGGTGCCGGTGAAGTCGGGGGCGGGGTCGCCGATGCGGAGAGTGGGTTTGGTCATGGGTCAACTATCCTTGGCTTCGTTGGTGTGGGCAGCCACTGGTTTCGGCAAAGACCGGTTGGATTGGGTCGCCTCGGCAAGCCGCATCTGCCATTTCGCCTTCACACAGGCGTGTTCAACCAATTCGCCGCGATTGGCTTGCTCGATGCCCTTTTGAATGGCGTCGATTTGCCAATTGGCGAGTTCGCTGGAATGTGTTTCTGTTTGCCTCATTTTGCGTGTCAGCCCGGCGGTTTGATGGCAAGTTTTTTCCATGACAACAAGCAGCAAAGTGGCGAGCGGTCCCGGCAGGATTGACAGCAAAAACCAGTTCAGCCCCGAGCGATTTTTGCTTTGCGCAAGCCCCGCGTTGACCAACGCCAGTGTTCCCCATCCCGCCACCCATAAATTTTGTTCCATCATATTGCCTGTCTGTCCGGTTTATTGATATCAACCATCATCGTTACCAATGTATCCCCTGCGTGATCTGCGCAAACGCCATGGCTTCCGGCGTCATTTCGGTATCTTTTCCGGCCTCGCCTTTTTTGCCTTGTGCTGCAGTTGAATCCGGGAACATGCGGAAGGCGGCGTTGAGGATGATCTGCGTCAGCTTCGGCGACACCGCGTGTAACACCGCACCGGCAATACCCAGACGGGTAGCAATCCGCACTGGCTTGTAAACAATCGCTTCAACCACCAGATCGGCCGCCTGTTCAGGTGACAGGGTCGGTACCGAGTTGTACATCTTGGTCGGCGCAATCATTGGCGTGCGCACCAGTGGCATATTGATGGTGGTGAAATGAATATTGTCATCCACAAACTCAGACGCGGCGCAGCCGGCAAAGGCGTCAAGTGCCGCTTTTGAGGCGACGTAGGCGGAGAAACGCGGTGCCTGCGTCAATACACCAATCGAGGAAATGTTGATGATATGGCCGCCTTTTTGTTTCATCATCGCGGGTAAAAATCCCATGATCAGACGCAGCGAGCCAAAATAATTGAGCGACATGGTGCGTTCAAAATCGTGGAATCGTTCAAACGAATTGGCGATACCGCGACGAATCGAGCGACCGGCGTTGTTCACCAGGTAATGGCAGGTGCCAAAGTCTTTCAAGACGGACACAACCAGTTTGTCGCAATCATCCAGGCTGGATAGATCACACGAATAAAATTTCGCCGTGCCGCCCGCCGTTTTAATTTTAGCCAGTGTTTCTTTGGCTTTTTCCGGGTCGCGGGCAACAATCACCACCTTTGCACCGGCCTCGGCCATTTTGATGGCAGTGGCTTCGCCGATTCCCGAGGTGCCACCGGTCACGACTACCACTTTGCCCTCGACCTTGCCGCGCAAGGTGCGGTCAATAAACAAATCCGGGTCAAGATTTCGTTCCCAATAGTCCCACAAACGCCATGAGTAGTCTTGCAACTTTGGCACTGCGATGCCGGATCCCTTGAGCGCCTTGACGGTGTCGCGGTTGTCGAATTTGGTTGGGTAGGAAATGAAGGTGAATACGTCGCGCGGAATGCCCAAGTCGTTCAGAATTTGGTTTCGTGCCCGGCGCACTGGTGCCACCGACATCAAGCCCTGAATAATGTATTCAGGCATAAAGCTGAACATCTTTGCGTTCAGGCGCATGGTCATCTGTGGTGCATGCGCGTCTTTGGCAAACATGTTGAGAATTTCACCGATCCGCATCGGTTCCGGATCGGTCAGGTGGAAACAGCCGCCATCAAGACCCTTTTTATGTGCGATGTAGTCCATGGCATCCACCACATAATCGACCGGCACAATGTTGATGCGACCACCTTCGATCCCCACGGTTGGCATCCATTGCGGCAACATCTTGCGCATTTTCTGGATGAGTTTGAAAAAGTAGTACGGGCCGTCGATCTTGTCGATTTCACCGGTTTTTGAGTGGCCCACCACCATGCCGGGACGGTAAATGCGCCAAGGTGTGGTGCATTCATTCCGCACAATGGCTTCACTGTCGTGTTTGGTGCGGAAGTAGGGATGATCCAGCTCTTCGGCTTCTTCAAACATGTCTTCGCGGAAGGTG
>JANPNU010000490.1:0-2789 GCA_031427615.1 Burkholderiales bacterium | reverse complement strand
GTGGTCACCCATAACAAACAAAAGCGTCTGCGGCCGAAGGTGCTGGTGGTGACCGAAGCCGACAAGAAACTGCTCAAGCACCCGAACGTAAAGGACTTGATTTATGATGTGTCGGACAATCCGATTTACATTCGACGCGGTCTGCCCAGCAATGCCTACGGTATTGATCCAAACGAGTACTATCTAAACTAGCCCGCGCATCTATCGAGCGCGCCCATACTAAATCATCCTCAATTCGCGCCAATTATCGTCAATGCCATCAGATCAAAAATTACAAACCATTGCCTCAATCAAGGCGGCGAACGCCGTCGGTGGCGATTCGGCCGAGTCGCAACAGATTGCGCGCGAGGCGCTCATTACATCGATCAACAATGCGCTTGAATTTGCCCGCATGTCGCAGCGGATTGTTGGATTGTTAATGGTGCATTTGGTCCGACCCGACAAACTTGAAGCGATGGTTGGCGCACCGTCAGCAGAGTTGATGAAACACGCCTTGCTCAGACTTCAGGGAGTGATGCGTGGTGCCGATCGATACACGGCCGTGTCTGAAGAAAAAATCGTTGTCCTCTTGCCAAATTTGAAGAGTCCATCTCAGGCAAACCTTGCCGCCGAGAAAGTACAGCGCATTCTGGAAGAAGGATTTTCAGTCGGCCAATCAACCGTCACCGTACGACCGGTCATCGGCATTGTATTGTTCCCGGATCACGGCGAAATTGCCGAGGAATTGCTCGTTCACGCCGACATTGCCGCAGGTGTTGCGGCGTCCCACGACGTCGCACAACATGTTTTCCAGAATGAAGACCGTGGCGATTCGGATGTGTATTTGGGGCTCGAGGCGCCCTTGTGCGAAGCTATTCGCACCAACCGCATTCAGCTGCATTACCAGCCGCAGGTTGAATTAAAGTCAGGCAAATGCGTCGCTGTCGAAGCGTTGGTCAGATGGGACGCACCTGATTACGGGCCGGTCGCAGCGGCGACTATTATTCGTATAGCCGAAATCAGTGGCGCAATCGGCACTCTGACCAATTGGGTCATCAATACCGCCTTTCGCCAGCAGACCGAGTGGAAAAAGTTGGGCATTGACGTCAATATCAGCATCAAATTATCGACCATCAATTTGGCCAATTCAGAATTGCCCGAGCAGATTCAGCAAGCGATTGGCACTTGGGGGGTGGATCCACAGCGTATTACTTTTCAAATTACTGAAAGTGCCTCCATTGGCGATGCGGAACGATCGATTGCGGTTTTAAACCGATTAAAGGCGCTCGGAGTCAGAGTTGCACTCGATGATTTTGGAACCGGTCACTCGTCGCTTTCGTACGTAAAAAATTTCCCGCTTGATGAATTAAAAATTGACAAACTTTTTATTCAGAATATTTGCGATTCACCGACCGATCAAAAAATTGTCCGCTCGATTGTTGCCCTCGCGCACAGCTTTAATTTGCAAGTTGTTGCAGAAGGGGTGGAAGACGACGCCCACCTTCGAGAACTGAAGAAATTGGGATGCGATTTGGTGCAAGGGTTCGTTTTCAGCCCGGCACTGCCGGCGTCCCACTTTGCCAACTGGATGCGTGCGCGCCCCTGATCGCGATACCGTCAGATGCATGCGGCCATTTTGGGTCGCGATTTTTTTGCTAGTGTCCTTTAAATACAACCACTTTCAGCCATTAGTGCTCGCAAGTGCGCGTAGATAATTGGGTTTTATTTACAAAATTGTTTTGTCATGCCCGTTGCATTAATAGAACGAACGTACTATTATTGGCCGCATGACCATCTCAGCAGCCAAATTATCGAAAGGCGAAGTAACCCGCACAACGATCCTTGACGCTGCCGTGAACATTGCCGCCGTGGACGGATTTGACGCCCTGACCATTGGTCGTCTTGCCGAACAAGCCGGCATGTCCAAAAGTGGCCTGTTCGCCCACTTTGGCTCCAAAACCGATTTACAAATTGCCACGCTTGACGAAGCCGTTCGGCGTTATAACCAGTTTGCGTTTTTTGCCGGCGCTGAAGGCACCGCGCGGACTAAAACGATTGGTCGCGTTGTTTGAAAACTGGCTGTTATGGGTTGAGCGTAGCAATCTCAAAGCCTGCCCGATGATGTCCGCACTCGGTGAGTTTGATGATCGTCCCGGCCCCATGCGGGATGCCTTACACCAACATATGCAGCACATGAATGACGAAGTCACGCGCAGTGTGCAAATGACCATCGACACCGGCGAATTCGCCGCCGAGATTGATTGTGAACAATTTGCTTTTGAGCTGTTTGGCATCATCGCCACCAATTATCGCGCGCGCAATCTGTTTCACGACAAACTCGCCAATCAGCGCGCACGCAAAGCGTTTGACCGACTGATCAAGGCCTGCCAATAGCGTGCCTATCGCCAGCGCTCTCATCAACACCCCCTGTCCAAAGGATTGACCATAAATTTCCCCTTTTATACTTCATGCTCGGCAAAAAATAGCACATTCGTGCTGTTAAATTCATTGTTACTTGCGCCATTGCGCTGGCAGACAATCAAGCAATTTTTGGCTCGAACCGGCATGCAACTAGTGTCGTTTTTTGCGCCGCGGCTGGCGTTGCGACGGGCACAAAACATGTTTATCACGCCACCGCGTTTTGCCCATACCCGGCTCGAGAACCAATTACTTGCGCAATCGCGTCCACTCAACATTTAAACCTAGAAACCGCAGTTGACCGCTCGACATTGTTTGAAACAGTGCGTATTCATTGGTGTTTGGTGGATTCAAGACATTCACCTTTTGGGTGAGAGCGCTACGGGTGCGAT
>JANPNU010000489.1:0-1732 GCA_031427615.1 Burkholderiales bacterium | reverse complement strand
TCATTGCCATGAAACCAACTCCCTATAAAAATGAACTGCAAAAGTCTGCACGATTACCTCTCTGAAATCTTGCGCCAGACCAGATTGACTAACAACAATAGAACTGTAACCCCGGCTGCGATCAACGCAATGCTCATGATCTTGAAGAGAACGAAATAAATGCCAAGCATTGCAAAGCTCGCTGCGGTTCCCGCAAACAATAGAAATATCCAAAACATGGTGCTTTCCTTTCGATTTATCGAAGCCATGTTTGGATGATCCGCCACCACATCGACAGGTCGTGTCGTTTTTGCCGGCTGACGCAAGAAATAGAAAATAAACATTGACCGACAGCCAAACACATCGATCTGGGTTACGACTGGTGTCGCTTTTTGGGATGCAACGACGGGTGGTGAAAATTTTTACGAATCGGCATCACGGTCTGCCAGGTACCCAGCTAAACCCGCGTCCAACTTCTGCTGAAACTCCACCGGTTCCAGAATCCGAACATGTGGAATCCAGTAGCGCACTATGGAAAGTACTTCGTCGGCCTGGGCCACAGTGGTTGACACCAGAATGTCTCCGCCCATCAGTTCACGCTCGATTTTCTGGTTGGGGATGAGTTGGCGGCGTTTGAAATATTCGGCAACCGCACCCGCAACGCGCAGTACAACGCGCTGGCGCTTCACACCGAGCCAGATGCCGTCGCTCGCCGCCAATTCGTCATCAATATGAGCGCGCGGCGCGAATACGGTTGGGGCGGCCAGTAGACCTTCCATTTTGGTGACTGTGAATGCCTTCAACTTTCCGTCATCCCACGCTGCAAGATACCAGATGCCTTTCTGGTTGATCAGCTTGTAGGGTTCCACCTGCTGGCGCAGCTTGCTTTTGGCCGGGTGCCTTGTTGTAGGTGAACTGAATATAGCGGTGGTCAACAATGGCCTGCTCCAGTGCAGAAAAAAGTGCATCCTTGCCGCGCAAGTCTTCGTAATGGTGTCCCTTAACGACCCACGCGTCTTTACGATCTGAGTCAAACACGCCACGCAAAAATTGTTCGCTCAACTGCGGAAATAGGCCGCTGACGCCCGATAGCGAGGCGAACTGTGAAATGTCCTTGATTGTCAGCTTTCCCAAGTGCGCCGCTTCAAGACGGTAGCGGCCAGCGGTTTTGATCAACGGCAGGCAGGCGAAACGCACATTCAGGTCGCGTTGGATAGTTCTGAGGTTGACGCCGAATTCATCAGCCAAGGCTTGTGGATCGAGCGACTCGCCCTGGTTGAGTTTTGTCAATACTTGCGACAGGCGGTACACCAGCGTGTCGTGGACTTTAGTGGAACTGATCATGGATCGATATTGTGTTTCCAAACATGTTACCCCCGTCTGATATTGAGATCGGCCGCTTGAAGAGATCACTATCCACTGGTTTATTTTCATCTTCAAACCTACTGCATTCGAGTTGATCTACAAGTCGCCGCAATTGCATGGCGAGACCGTTCCCGCAGTAAATTTGCCTGTAAGATTAGGCTCGCCAACGACCGCTGTACGAAGGTCAGATCGTGAAACGGAAAAGCTGTATGGAGGTTGGTTTAGTAATGCAGACGTCTGACCGCTGTTGACCTAAAGTGACCCCGCAATTTGGGGTCCGCTTCAGTCCAAGGTATATGACCCGCCAGCCCTTCAACCCCAAGAACGGGTAAGCAGTTCGTCCAACGCATCCGCAATCGGTGGCGCGTAAGGCGAACGGACTGCTCTG
>JANPNU010000488.1:0-3931 GCA_031427615.1 Burkholderiales bacterium | reverse complement strand
GAAGTTTTGGCAACAATTTTAATAACCGTGTTGAGGAAGCCCTCGGCAACGCCACGGATTTCTGGGCGGCATATTCCAAAGGGACCTACAAACCGTCACAGCGACCATGGCTGGGTTATCTATTCATGCTCGAAGGTGAAGAAAAATCATTGCGGCCAACAAAAGAGATTACGCTCATGCCGTTTGCCGTCGACACCGCGTTCCAGAAGCGCAGTTATGCCGAACGCTACGAATTGGTCTGTGAACGCCTGGTGCGTGAGCGTTTGTATGATGCAGCGTGCTTTTTTACTTCGAATGGTCAGGATGGTTTGAAGGGTAAATTTGAACAGCCGAATGTGGAGCTGAGCATTCGAAATTTCGCCGTGTCATTGCATGCCCGCGCGGCGGCAGTGGCTGCGTTACCCTAGCGGGTTATAGAAATGGTCGAACCAACTGGAGAACCAAGGCGTCAAACTCGATTTATTTCGAAAGTTGACTATCCACAAGCGCTTTCCGCAATTTTCGCTCCAAACGCCGCGCCAGTAAACGACTTTATGTTTTATTCAGCAAACTAGCTTGCTATATTTAAATACAGTATATTTGCTTTACCGCCCGGCTCCGGTGCGTTTGTTTTTGACCCCGCAGAAAGCCTTTCATGACACCATCTCCCAAAACGTTTTATGAATTTTTCGCCGGTGGCGGCATGGCGCGGGCGGGGTTGGGTTCGTCGTGGCAATGTCTATTTGCCAATGACTTTTCAGAAAAAAAAGCCGCGTCGTATCGGGCGAATTGGGGCGCAGATGATTTGGTGGTTGATGATGTTTATCAACTGACCACTAAAAATCTTCCCGGCCACGCTGATTTAGCGTGGGGCTCGTTCCCGTGCCAAGACCTTTCGCTGGCGGGTGCCGGTGCGGGTTTGGGTGGTGAGCGATCCGGGAGCTTTTGGGGCTTCTGGAAGTTGGTGCAGCGGCTCAACAAACAAAATCGCAAGCCGCATATGGTGGTTCTGGAAAATGTATATGGCGCGCTCACCTCGCATGGCGGCGAAGACTTCGAAACCATCATTCACTCCGTGGCGAGTGAGGGATATCGTGTTGGCGCAATGGTGATAGACGCGGTACATTTTGTTCCGCAGTCGCGGCCGCGTTTGTTCATTATTGGTGTGGACGCAGCGGCGCTACCAAGTGCAATTGCGGCGCAGTCAGCGGCTTCGCCTAATCCGCTTTGGCATCCGCCCGCTCTGGTTGACGCGTTCCATCGCCTACCGGCAAAAGCGAAACTGCTGTGGCAATGGTGGAATTTGCCCGCGCCGGACGCGCATAAAACCACGCTGGCGGATATGGTTGAACGTGAACCGCAAGGTGTCGAGTGGCATACGGCAGACGAGACCGAACACATTCTTGCGATGATGAAACCGTTAAATCGCGACAAGATTTTGGCTGCGCAACAAGCAGCAAAACAATCCAACACCCAACAGGTTGGTGCGATCTATCGACGTACGCGAGAGGGCGTGCAACGTGCTGAAGTGCGCTTTGACGGCATTGCCGGATGTTTGCGCACACCAACAGGCGGCTCCAGCCGCCAAACAATTGTTGTTGTTGACAAAAACCGTATCCGCACGCGCCTGCTGTCGCCGCGTGAAGCAGCCCGATTGATGGGGTTATCCGATGCATATATTTTGCCGCCGCGCTACAACGACGCATATCATCTTGCCGGTGATGGGGTGGTGGTGCCGGTAGTCAGGCATCTTGCCGAGCATCTCCTCACTCCATTGGTGAAGGCGCGGGCGCGGGTGCGGACAGCGGATAAGCGGGCAGCGTGAAAAAAGTTGCGGCGCGCGGTGCTCGCGCCAAAGTTATCGATTTAGCCAAGCCTGCCAAGCCTTCTATACCGGGCAAGCTCGTCAAGGCATTGCCCGTCGCTAGTGATGGCATGGCGGAACTGCCGTTTGAGGTAGAAGAGTTAAACCGAGAGCTCGTTGCTTTTCTTGCGACGCCATTCGATATCCCAGGTGACAATTCAAAGTCTGGAAACAGGCTGGGTGCGTTGAATTGGGGTGTGTATGCATTTTTTGATTACGACGGCGAGCCCATTTATGTCGGGCAAACTAAGGAAAACGTCGGCACCAGAATTCGCCGCCATCTTACCGGCCGCCGTACCGATGCAGTTGCAAAAAATATCCTCGACCCGTATGAAGTCTGTGTCGTGCGCGTTTATCCCTTGCCGCAATTCCAGCTGGTGAAGGCATCAGACAAGGCCGCGATCGAACACCTCAATGCGCTTGAGTACATCGTCTTTCATGAGCTACTGGAAAAATCAAAATTCAATGCGGTGCTGAATGAAAAAATGCCGTCCGCGCCGAAGTGCCAAATAATAGTTCCTGAACCGATAGAAGGTCGGGTTGCCTCTGCAGCCGTTACTGCGTTGCGCGATCATCCCGATACCCGTATTGCTCGCCGCGCACAGACGCTGGCCGCGCTTGCCAAAGGCATCAGTGAACGTAAAGTTGGACCGGGCATTCGGCAAACTCTGTTAACACAGGCGAAACGGCTGCAATGGTTGGCAGAACGCCGTCTTGGGCAGGCACCCGATGTGAAGGATGACGAAAGCGACGAATCCTGAACGACGTAACTAAACCGGATCAATTTTCTGTGGAACGATGTAATTTCTATCGAGAAATAAATTTGCATCATTCGTGGGAGCGGGTTTTATCCTTTTGTCACTGGAGATTTTCATGCCGTTGCTTGCTATTGATCAAAAAATAAGAGAATGCGTATTGAGGCAAGCGGACTACACCTGTCAGGCCTGTGGTGCAACGGCTAATGATTTCGGTGGCACCGACAAAATGGTCGTGGGATTCATTCCGCGCAATGACTTATCGCTGGCATTGACCGGTGCTGACTTGAAGGCGTTGTGTCCAGACTGCGACGAAGGTTTTGCAAGTGCCGTTTTACTGCCCAGAATGAACGCTGCAAAGTTGCAGATAGAAGTCAGACGCGCGACTGTGGCCGATCAACTATCTGTTCTCGACTGGTTGCTAAAAAAGTATCCGGCGCGTGCGCCAAAGTAAAATTGCAAATCGTGCTGCTCTCCTTTCCATTTCTTTGCGATGGAAAGGCTTGCAAACGAACGAAGCAGCGCTCTGCAACGATCTCAAGACTTCGTTTTATCCCACTCTTTGCTTGCGCGGTTATAGGTGAGCATTGCCGCCTGTGCGCCACTGCCACCAAATTGTGGGCAACGAATGGTGATGGTGTCGTCGCTTTGCATGTATTCCTCGGCGATCATTTGCAGCCTTTTTAAGTCCGTGTTCATGCGCTTAAATTGACCCTTTACCAACAAGGTGTAGTTGATTTCTTTTGCCATGCGCCATTCTCCGGTGGAGTCGTCCGACCTGTCTGGGTCGTGGTTGTATCTTGACAGATTGGTGCCAGCGCATCAACCAAACAGCAAACAAGCAGCAAACAAGCAGCAAACAAGCAGCAAACAAGCAGCAAACAAGCAGCTACCAAAACGCAGGGTCATCTCCCGGTGGATCGGCCCGAATCATCCGCCCCTGCAATAAAACCATCGCGACAACCTTTACCGCCAGCTGCTGCGACTGAGTTTCTACCGGCCACCAATCAGACGGTAAAATACCGCCTGACCCTATTCCCCTCATTTTAAAAAACGCCATGACCGATCCAATTGAATCCCCACCGCAGTTGCCACCGCTACCCGACCGCCTTGCGGCCGACCCGCGCAGCCCGTTCCATGATGCCGCCGTATTTGATAAGGGCATTGGCATTCGGGTGAACGGTAAAGAACGGTTCGACGTCGAGGAATACTGCATCAGTGAAAGCTGGATCAAGGTGCCGGCAGGCAAGGTGGTCGACCGGAAGGGCAATCCGCTGTTGATCAAGCTGAGCGGCAAAGTTGAAGCGTTTTATCGATAGTCATTGTGTCGTGC
>JANPNU010000487.1:0-1643 GCA_031427615.1 Burkholderiales bacterium | reverse complement strand
TAACAGAAAGCTAAATACAGATGTAAGTCAGACAAGTGAGAAAAAACTTGTTAACTCTAACCAAGAAAATAATATTCAAAATCAGCAGCTAGGCAGTCCACACGTCGATGTCTTTGGCGTGAACGGTGATGGTGATTTTCTGGTGCGAAACGTTCAGGTTTCTTTCGCTCCATTTGATATACAAATTGCCACGCTCAACTTCGGTTGATATCAACGGCAGCAAATTGTCATCGGCAACAATGGTGACGTCTTCGCTGCCATTTTGCACAACGGTGACGTGAAACGAGCCGGACAGTTTGACGCCTTTGTAGCCGGACACGGCACGGGTTTCGGTTTTAACCACAGCCGATCCGGTTACGCGTTTACCCCAACCGAACCAGTCCCAGGGGTGGGCGTGTGCCGGTTGTGGCGCTGCAGACAGCACGATCAGGGCAACGACACCCATGAATAACACCAATGTCGAAAAAATCTTTTTCGAAAGGATTTGCATCACGTCGCTCCTGAAAGCAGGGGGTTTGGTCAGTACGACGTGTGGTTGCTGCCGTTTGGATTCCAAACGGGTTATGGCAGACACGCTGGTAGGCTGGCGCGGGCAACTGGATTGCCCCGGGGTCAAAATGGAGGCGGGGTCAGGGCCGTCTTGATCTCAGTCGCTGTCGCCAGCGCCGTCTCGACCGACTTCGCACAAACCGTGACGTGGCCCATCTTGCGGCCGGGACGTGCGTCGCGTTTGCCATACAAATGCAAATGCGCGCCGGGATGTCGAAGGACGAGTGACCAGTCGGGTGCGTGTTGTTCACCCGGCCAACAGTCACCTATTAAATTGAGCATGACTGCGGGCGAATGTTGGCTGGTATCGGCCAATGGCAGGCCGCACAACACCCGCACCTGCTGTTCGAATTGAGATGTCCGGCAGGCGTCGATGGTGAAATGGCCGCTGTTGTGTGGACGCGGGGCGATTTCGTTGATCAGCAGGGTGTCGTCGTGCAATACAAAAAATTCAACCGCCATCACACCGACATATTCAAGCGCCACCGCGACCTGAGTGGCAATGTCGCACGCTTGGGCGGCCATATGTGCGGATATACGTGCTGGCGCAATGGTCAGGTCAAGAATGCCATTCACGTGCTGATTTTCGGCGACTGGAAAAATTGCAACTTCACCATCATCCGCGCGGGCGAGTACCACGGAAATTTCCAGTTTGAGTGGCAAAAACTGCTCAAGTACACAGGGGACGTGGTGCCACTCTTCAAACGTTGTTGCGAGTTGTTCAGCCGACTCGATGCGCGCCTGGCCTTTGCCATCGTAACCAAAACGGGCGGTCTTTAACACCGCCGGAAAGGTCAAATTCTTCGCCGCCAGCAGCACATCAGCAGCGCTGCGTAAAACCGCGTAGGGGCCAAGCGGAAAGGCATTGCGTTGAAAAAAATTCTTTTCCGCACTGCGATCTTGCGCAATCGCCACCGCGTGACCGCTGGGCCGCACCGTGGTCCGGCTGGCCAGGGCAATCAACACTTCGGACGGGGCATTTTCGAATTCGGTGGTGACCGCCGCGCAGGTCGAGGCCAATTCATCCAGCGACACCGGGTGGGTGTAGGCGGTATTCAGATGGCCGCTGGCAAATTCTGCGGCCGGAGACAGGG
>JANPNU010000486.1:0-2184 GCA_031427615.1 Burkholderiales bacterium | reverse complement strand
GCACGCATGCAATGACCGGAAATGCGGCCTATAACGGTTGACCCACTTTTGGAGTCTCACCTGCAACGGCGATGAGAAAACAAGCCGAGTTTGCGCAACGATAAAGCAGCAATTCATGAAGCCGATCTGCCCGCCAAACATCTATTGACATTTGCAATTATTAAGGCTATTTTTGCTAACGTTAAAATAATAGCCGACCCGCTTCCCATGCCATGGAATGTCACAAAAACATTTTAAAAACAAAGTATTAATTGGTCTGCGGCGATGGCGGCACAACAAATTCGACGCGGCATCATTGCGGGATCAACAACGCCGTATGCGCGAACCCGGCGCGATCGCTCTTGCGTTTGATTCGCGCGCGGAGGCAACGGTATTTGCCGACTCGGTCAAAAGTTGTGGCGCCAAAATCGATTTTGTTTATCAGGGTGACAAACGCCTCGCGGCGGCGGCGGCACGCTGATTGATCCGCTGCCAACAGATAAAAAATATTTCGATACGTCCGCTACTTTTTTGCCAAATGTCGGCGGATCCAATCGGCAAGTGCGGTTTCATTGCATTCACCGGATGCGACTGCGAGCATGGTGACAGTTGCCTCGGCTGGGGATGCCGTCAGGCGATGATCATTCAGATACAAAAATAAACCCAGCGCAAGAAATCCGGCGCGTTTGTTGCCATCAACAAATGCATGATTCTTTGCCAAGCCAACAGCATAGGAAGCTGCAAGCGCGGCCACATCCGGCATTTCGTTTAGCGCGAGGTTGACTGGTCGCGCAAGAGCAGAATCAAGTAGTCCTTCGTCACGCAAGCCGCTGGCACCGCCGTGCTCAGCGAGACTTTCGTCATGCAGTAGCAGCAGTACTTGGCGGTCGATCCAAATCCAATTCACGACTTAGCCCGCGTTACTTTGCCAAAGCACGAAACGTGTCGCGGTACTCGCGCATAAACTCGCGCCCTGCATTGACCTGACCATCAAAATTAGGTTGGTATGGTGACAACGTCACGCCATCCGGATTTTCAGTCAAATAAACGGTATCGCCTTTCCCCAGCTTCAGACGCGCCAGTACCTCCTTGGGCAGGATGACGCCAACCGAATTGCCAATTTGGGTAAGTTTGAGTGCAGACATAATCGCCTCCAAGCTGAGTTGATGTTATTACGAAAGTTATAATATCAAGACGTCGCAACAAAGGCAAAACACCATATTGGGTGGTCGTTTCCAGACAGAAATGTCTGTAATTCCGCTCCTAATGGCGTTTTCCAACATTTCTCCCTACGCCGCACCCTTTGGCAACACGATTTGAACCATGCCCGCCGCCCATTGAAATTTTCGGCAATCAGCCTCTGCGCCGCAATTGGCGTTGCAATTACCGAGTTGGTTCAGGCCGACGGATGAGCGGCACCCGCGCATCTTGCCAACAACCGCGCCGCCAGTTTTGCGGTACGGTGGTCGTGATCAAACTGCGGGTTCAGTTCGGCGATTTCAGCAACCATCAATTGGTTACGCGCACAAATTAAATCGATCAACCATTCGGCCATGGCGACGTCGATTCCACGCGCAGCAGGCGCAGATACGCCGGGTGCGATTGCGGCGGGAAATGCATCAAGACAAATCGTCAGGTAAACCGCATCAACGCCGTCGAGAAATGTGTTTACCTGGCGCTCGACCGCTGACAGGTTCCACATCACAAACTGTTCATCAAGCAGCCATTTGCTGCCGGTCTGTTTTGCGGTTTCAAATAACGCCGCGGTATTGGCGAGCGCACTCACACCCAGACACAAGTAATTGAACGGCGTCTGACGCGAAGTGCAGTCGCGGGCAATTTGTGCAAACGAGGTGCCGGAGGTGGCCTGCGACGATTGCCGCAAATCAAAATGCGCATCGACATTAATGATGCCAATGCGTTGGCCCGCCGTGTCAGAGGCGGCAATGCCCTGCCATGTTCCCCACGCCACCTCATGGCCGCCGCCCATCACCAGTGGTCGATGCCCGCCTGCGAGTATCCCGGCAATTTGTTGTCCCAATGCAGTTTGGGCAGCTTCGAGTTGATCGGCATGGCAAACCACGTCACCGGCGTCGTAGATTGCGCGTTTGCCGTGCCACGCCATATTGGCGAGTGCGCTGCGCAACTCACCCGGTCCGGCTGTGGCACCCAGCCGGCCACCATTGCGGCGCACACCTTCGTCGC
>JANPNU010000485.1:0-13371 GCA_031427615.1 Burkholderiales bacterium | reverse complement strand
CCTCGGATATTCATTTGGAACCACGCCGCGAAACCGCGGCGGTGCGTTTTCGTATTGACGGCGTGTTGCATCAGGTCTATCAAATGCCCGCCTCGGTGGCGAATGCCGTTACTGCGCGGATTAAGATTCTTGGTCGGATGGACGTGGTTGAAAAGCGCCGGCCGCAAGATGGCCGCATCAAAACACGCACCCAGGACGGCCTGGAAATCGAGTTGCGATTATCCACACTGCCGACCGCCCATGGTGAAAAACTGGTCATGCGGGTGTTTGATCCGGAAGTGTTGGTACGGGACTTTTCCGAACTCGGATTTACGGCGGAAGACGACGTTAAATGGCAGAACCTGATCAAGAGTCCAGGGGGCATTATTTTGGTCACCGGGCCGACCGGCTCCGGTAAAACCACGACGCTGTACACCACCTTGAAACAATTGGCGACACCGGAAGTAAATGTTTGTACGATTGAAGATCCAATTGAAATGGTCGAGCCGTCGTTTAATCAAATGCAGGTGCAGCCGCAAATTGATTTGCATTTTGCCGATGGCGTGCGGGCGTTGATGCGGCAGGATCCGGACATCATCATGGTCGGTGAGATCCGCGATTTGGAAACCGCTGAGATGGCCATTCAAGCGGCACTGACCGGTCATTTGGTGTTGTCGACTTTGCATACCAACGATGCACCGACCGCAGTCACTCGTTTGCTCAATCTGGGTGTGCCGCCATACTTGTTTAATTCAGTCGTCTTGGGTGTGATGGCGCAACGATTGGTGCGTACACTTTGTAAACACTGCAAAGAAAAAGTGCCGTTTGATCAACCAAACGATCACAAACTTTGGCAAGAAATGGTCGCACCATGAAAGGGCGAGCCGCCCAAAGATGTCTATCGCCCAGTTGGATGTCTGGAGTGTCGCAATACCGGCTATATGGGGCGAATGGGAATTTACGAAATTTTGTTGATGAACAACGAGCTCAAGCGGCTGATCAATGAAAAGGCCGACATTGTTGCTATTACCGAGGCCGCTTATAAGTCAGGTATGAAGCCGTTGCGATTGTCCGGCGCCATGAAGGTTGCGCAAGGAATGACGACGACCGAAGAGGTGTTAAAGGTTGCCCCCCTGGCCTCGTAACGGTCATCCAATTCATCGGCATGACCCTGCTGGCGACGCCGGATTTTAATCGGCATGGACGCCGATACCACCATGCCACGCCGCCTACATCGTAGGTTTGGCAATCTCAGGCCGCAGCCGGTTGATGGTGCCGCAAGGTTTCACAATGGATGGGAAAATTGCCGGATCTTCGATCGGCAAAATAATGTTTAAGCGTGGTACTGATGGTTCGAAATGCCAATTCGTCCCACGGTATATCACGCTCTTCAAACAGGCGGACATCGAGGCTTTCCGTCCCCGCCGCAAAATTTAAATCTGCCAGTTCGGCGCGATATAGCATATAGACTTGCGAAATATCGGGTAGCGAAATTGTTGTGTAGAGTGAAATCACCCGAATGCGTGCGCATGCCTCCTCAAGTGTTTCTCGGGCCGCGCCCTCTTCAAGAGTTTCGTTTTCTTCCATAAAACCCGCAGGTAGCGTCCATTTTCCAAGACGTGGCTCAATGGCACGTTTACAGAGCAAAATTTTATCTTCCCAAATCGGCAGGGCACCCACCACAATTTTTGGGTTGAAATAGTGGATGTGACCACAGGTTTCGCACAGGTCGCGTGCATGGTCATCACCCTCCGGAATCCGGCAGGCCATCTGGTTGCTGCCGCACTGCATGCAAAATCGTGGTGCAATATGCGACATACTCAACTCGCAGGCGGGTAAACGAAACGCTGGAAAGATGCGTTCTTCATAGTGGTGCATGGTAGCATACGACGTTTTTCATCCGCAGCAAGCAGCCCTCTCAAAGGATCGATATCGTGAGCGTGAAACAGGTGACGGCAATAATTTTTTCGACCGTAATTTTAGTCGTCGGTTGGTCGTCGTCTGTTGTCGCGCAGGTGGCGATCGTGCTTAATTCAGGTGATGGGTCGGTCAGCCTGATTGATCGGGCCAAGCGGGAGGAAATCAAACGATTCCCGGTCGGCAAGGAGCCGCATCATTTAATGGCGACACCGGATGATCAATTCCTGATTGTTGCCAACGCCGCATCGAATGAGCTTGTTTTCCTGGACCCAAAATCCGGCGAAATCAGCAGACGCTTGGACGCGATTTCCGATCCATATCAAATCGGATTTTCGCCGGACAAAAAATGGTTTGTCTCGGTTTCATTGCGGTTAAATCGCACCGATATCTATGACGGTAATTTTAAGTTGGTGAAACGAATCGCGACTCCCAAAGCGCCGTCGCACGTGGCCTTCAGTAGTGACAGCTCGACCGCATTTGTGACGCTGCAGGATTCAAATGAATTGACCGCGCTGGACCTTAAAACACAAACGGTTAAGTGGATCATAAAGGTCGGCAATATGCCGGCCGGCGTCTGGGTCACGCCTGACGATAAATATGTGCTTGTCGGCATGACCGGCGAGGATTATGTCGAGGTGATTGATTGGCGTACTCAAAAAACGATCAAACGTATCAAGACCGGCAAGGGCGCGCACAATTTTATCGCCATGGGCGACGGCCGCCGTATTCTGGTCACCAATCGGGTGGCCAATACGGTCAATATTATTGACCAACAAACCCTGACGGTCATTGATACCATTCATGTGCCCGGCGGACCGGATTGTATGGAGTTGACCGCGGATGGCAAAGAGTTGTGGGTCACATCGCGCTGGGCCAAGAAGGTCACCATCATTGATATGGAAACCAAAAAAATAATCAAACAAATTCCGGTTGGCAAGTCGCCCCATGGCATTTATTTCTTAGGGCATGCGGCGCGTAAATAATGAATGGCAAATATTTCATTCACCGCACATCTCCACCATTTCCGGCTGGTCCATTACGGTTTGGCCGCTGGCTGATGATCGCAACCCTGACGCTGTTGGCGATCGATGGCCACGCGGCTGATAAACAATGTAAAGCGACCGTTTACCTGACCATTGATACCGGACACATGGGGCCGGCGGAGGAAATGGCAGCCATATTAAAACGCCGCCAAGTCAGGGCGACTTTTTTTCTAGCCAACGAAAAAACATTGCGGGGCGATACGTCACTGGATCCGTCATGGCGCACATTCTGGAAAGCACGCACCAACGAGGGCCATGCCTTTGGCTCCCACACTTGGCGACATTGGTATTTTCGTGGTGATGTTGGCGAGGATAAGGTGCGATATGTCCGCTGGGGCGACAAGCAGGGCGTGTTGCTTGATCAGAGCCAGGTTTGTGCTGAAATCAAGCAAAGTGAGGAGGTGTTCAAAAAAATGACGGGTCGCGGGTTTGACGGCATTTGGCGGGCGCCAGGGGGGAAATTAACGCCAAATACCATCCGATTTGCCGAGGCCTGTGGATTCAAACACGTCGGCTGGTCGCCGGCAGGGTTTTCGGGTGATGAGTTGCCGAGCGAAAAATTCCCCGCCGACCGGCTGATCGCCAACCAGCTTCGCGATATCAAAAATGGCGACATTTTGCTTTGGCATCTCGGTATCTGGTCGCGCAAAGAACCCCTTTATCTGCAAATGGAAATGCTGATTGCCGGCTTGCAAAAGCGTGGCTTTTGTTTTGCAACCCTTTCCGCTGATGCACCGGCCAACGTGCCGGTCAGTACGTCTACCAATGCGCCGGTTGATAAGACTACCAATGCGGTCAAACCCGTCGAGAAAATTATCAAGTCGCATAAATAACAATGTTTGAATGGTTCGCCAATATTTTTTCGGAATTACACCAGCACGTATTTGAGAGCGGTGTATTGCCTGTTGTTTACGCATTGGGACTTGGTGGTTGGGCTGAGCAGGCGTTTGATGCCACTGAAATTTTTCTGGTGGGGGCGATTGAAATCACGTTGTTGGCAATCGTGTTTGGTTGGCTGGAAAAATGGCGGCCGGTTGAGGTGCAACTCGACGCCGCCACCAGAAAACTTGATGTTTTTTACACCCTGTTGAATCGACTCGGCTTTGTACCGTTGTTGATGTTTGTGCTGTTAACGCCGCTGATCGATGCCATCGATACCGAAATGCGCATGGCCGACATCATTCCACCGAGTCTTGAAAGCTGGATGCCTTGGTTAAATTCCGCGCCATTCTGGTCATTCCTTTTTTATCTGGTGTTGCTTGATTTTGTTTCTTACTGGTTGCACCGTTGGCAGCATCAATTTCATTGGTGGTGGTCGTTGCATTCCTTGCATCACGCCCAACGTGAGATGAGCTTTTGGTCGGACAATCGCAATCATTTGCTTGACGTGTTTTTGATCGACGGTATATTCGCGTTGATCGCATTACTGATTGGCGTGCCACCCGCCCAGTTTGTGGCATTGGTGGTGGCGTCAAGGGTGGTCGAAAGCTTGTCGCACGCGAATTGTCGGCTCAGTTTTGGGCGCGTGGGCGAATTCTTATTGGTCAGCCCGCGGTTTCATCGTGTGCATCACGCCATTGGTCTTGGTCACGAGGGCAAGGCCAAGGGATGCAACTTCGCGGTGTTATTCCCGGTCTGGGACGTGTTGTTTGGCACGGCAAATTTTGAACCGGTCTATCCACCGACCGGCGTGCGCGACCAACTACAAGGTCGTGATTACGGCGACACTTTTATGAATCAACAATGGCTGGGAATAAAACGCTTGTTTAATTCCCGCCATTCCTAATGTCAGGCATGTCAGGCATGTCAGGCATGTCAGGCAATTAATTCCTAAGTCAAAATTAGTTAATAACACCCGGCCCGTTGCGTCGGCGCAGGTCGGTTGCAGCGTTCACAGCTTGCGCTGGCCGGCCTGCTCCAATTTCCATTGCGTACACAAGCCGTCCCGCATCTTGTGCGATCAATGATGCCGGTGCAACTGGTGCAACCGGTGTGCCAGGTGTCCCGAAGCCCGCGACGGCACTCAAGCCGTTACTGCCCAGCGTGATGTAGACCCGTCCACCGCTACCGGTATTGCCCAGAAAGAATCCGTCAAAGCGACCGACCGTTTGAATGCCGGCACATTGGCCGCTGCAGGTCACGGTTAACGCGCCAACATTGGTCGGCAAGACGCCGGTCGCTGCAGAAAATCCAACGCCAACCAGCGGCACGTTTGCGGCACTGGCACCAAATGTCGGACCAGGGCTGCCGCCCGGAGAGAGCCGGGAGTTGACCGTGGCATTAAAACCGATCGACCGGTTGGTGAAGTTGGCGTTTAAGGTGCCACTAATTGTCGTGGGCGTGTATGACGTTATGCCATCTGAAAGAAAGCCCGGGGACACATTGGTGAACGATCCAAATGACAGCGTGGCCGTTCCTGTTTGAGGAAGCACGTTGCCAACAGTGGGTGTGTTTGCTGCTTGCAGCGCATAAAAGGCCGTAATGTGGTCGGGCATCGCGCCGCGCCCGCCCGCTACACCGGCAGGGGTTATGCGGAATTGCCCGGCAGCAAATTGCCCATTGGCACCAGCGATTGACGTGTTTGTGACACCGACATAGCCGCGGCTGCTGCAGTTTGATCCTGTGCAGCTGATCGCCATGGTGGATACAAAAGTCGGATTATTCGGATCCAGCGCTTGCCACCCTGGGCTAACGCCGTTTTGTTGAAACGGAACCGCTTGTCCAACAACAACAAGATTCTGATTGTTAATGCTGAGTGAGCCATTCAGGGTTGCGGTCAGGTTGTTGAAATTAAAGCCAACGGTCCACGCATTCAGCGTTCCGACATTGCCGGCACCGTCTGTGGGTCTGGTGGAACCGATGAGCGAGTAGGTACTCGAGCCGGTAAAGCCGGCGACGGTGTTGTTGTCGGTATTCCGAATTAATCCATAGGCGGCGCTGCGTGGGCCGAGGGTATATATCCGTGCAGCCGCAGTGGGTTGGCTGGGATCATTCACTTCAATTGTGCCGCCTTCCCAGCGGCCTAGAATAATGCTGTTGTCAGTGGTGCGAAACGCATCACGATGCTGGCCGCCGACAAATTCGTAACTGGCGTTGGCAATGTTCACCGGTGTATAACCAAGTGGAACAATTCCCGGTACGCCGCCGGATGAGATGAATGTAGCAAAGCCGAACGTGGTATTGGTTGCACCGATCATTTGGCCTGCGCCATTTAATATTGCCATGCCACCTTGCGGAAAGAATCCTTCATATCCGCCGGTTGCCAGCGGATTGGGCGCACGCATCGAAACCGAAAGATTGGGGTCGCTAATGGTTGAGCCTAACGCCGGGTTGGTGGTGGTTTGCAAAACAAAATGACCGTTAATCAGATCGGTCAGAAAACCTCCTGATGCGCGAATTGGATTGATACGGTATTGGCCGCCCATGAAATTGCCATTGGTGCCGGCAATATTTGCGGCAACACTGCCGTTGTATCCGCTTGCAGCACAATTGGCACCACTGCAGCCGATATTCAAATTGCCCAGCCCGGACGTCCATTGCAACAACGTACTGCCGCGCTGAAACGAACTGTTGCCAGACAGTGTGAGGTTTTGATTGTTGACGGCGAGTGCCGCGTTTAGTCTGGCGGTGAGCAGGCTGAAATTAACACCAACGGTGGCAGAACTTAACGTGCCGACATTGCCGCGGGCGTCAACGGGTGCGGTTGCCGCGAGCAAATTGTAACTGGTGGTGCCGGTAAAAGTGGTGGCGATACTGCTTAGTGTTGGAATCACCAGACCATAGGAGGCGGACTGGCTGCCCAATTGCAGAACCGTTCGATAATTTGCGTCGGTCGATGGCAGGGTATTGTTGACCAGTGTCAGACTGCCGCCAGACCAACGGCCGATGGTGACACTGCCATCAGCCGTGCTGAAGCCATCCAGGTGGGTTCCGCCTGAAAAAATGCCGGTGGCGTTCGGCGAACCAAATGGAAGGTAGCCGGCAGGAAAGGTTGCGTTGCCATAAATATTGGCAGAAATATCGGCGTTGCGTATTTCGATCAGTTGGCCGGCCGCATTCAACACAGCAGAGGTATTGCCGGCCGCGTTGGTTTGCACAAACAGGCCCTGATAGCCGGGTGGCACTGGCAAGCCCAAGCCACGAAGCGTATAAACACCTCCCGTAACAGTTCTGGTTGCGGCCAGCACTGCCGCAACGGCGGATGTATTGGCTTGGGATGCGGACGATGTGGACGGCGGTGGCGGGGTGGCAGAAGTGATCGTACTCGTTGTCGCCGCAGTCGCAGCGGGCTCGGCCGCTTTTTCCGGCTCGCTTCCACCGGTGCTTTTTGGCGGCGGCGATGCGGCTTGGGCAATAAATGCCGGCGTCGGAATATAGCGGGGCGCCTGCCCCGGCAAAACTTGTATGGTTTGTCCGGGCATCGATACCAAGGTGCCACCGGCATTGCTGGTGACAGCGTGTGCACCGGTGAGCGTGTGATTAATGGTGCCAATGGCATCGTAATGCGCCAGCACATTGCCAGATCCACGGATACCGAGTGTTGCGACCGCGGTGCGCATCTTGAAACGATCACGGTTACGGCTGACGATTTCACCGGTGAAGGTGCGTAAGGTTCCCCGAATCAATCCAATCACGGCGTCACCGACGGTTGTTTGCATCGGGTTGTATTCATATTTTTCGACACGCATTTCACTGCCGGGCCGAAGTGACAGGAACGCACCATCAATCATGTTGATATGGATATTTCCATCGGCCGATGTTCGGATGAGATCGCCGACATTGACCAGCGTCGCGCGGGCTGGCGAAAACGTTTCGGTTCCCCGCAGGATTTCAACACCGCCATTAATAAACTGAATATTGCCGGCGGGTTGCGCCGAGGCAATTCCCACCAAGAACGCAAAGCACAAGGTGGAGAATGCGGTCAGGAACGAGCGCGCCTTTGTGGACGGGACAAAACTTATTTTTTGTTGGCTGATCATGTTCGTTCCCTATTTAAAATTGCGACGTATGACAAATCCACCATCGGCTTTTCGAAATGAGTACAGAGAAATATTCGAGCGGTTATCCATGTACGACAGGTAAGGCAGGATCGACCATTTTTCCGTCATGCGCCAGGTCAGGCGCGTCGTCACGTCATATAAGTTGTCAATGCCGAATTCGACCAGTCCGGCGCGTGCGAATGGCTTGTCATCGACGCGACGTGTCCATGAAACACTGGTTGACCATGAAAAACGTTCGCGTGGATCTGACGCCGCGGTGAAACGTGCGCCATAAGACTTGCGCGAAACACTGGTATCAATAAATTCGTTAATGGTTCGCTTGGCGCGTTCCTTGGTAAAAAACATCATGCTGGATACGCTGCCCCCGTCCATCCACTTTGGCAAGTTTTGTACTGTTGTCGAAATCGTAAGCTGATCCGTATCCTGTGTTTTGTTTGTTTGATAACGAATCGTTCCGGCCTGCAACCCCAAGCCCAATGTGGAGGTGGCCGACAACGGCGTGCGCATTTCAGACGAAATGCCCGCAATGGTTCGGTTGTTGGTCACGCGGGTGGCTGTTGAGGCGGGATCGAGCGCGCCATCTTGTGCAAACTTTTGAGCAAACGCAGATAGACCGACACTGGATTCGTTAAATCGCCACTCGTGGCCACCGACTGCATCAATCACGCTGTAATTAAAATCGTCATACTTGCCAAAAAAACGTGCGCGGGCATTGGCGGCAAAAAACAAACTACGATCTTCACGATAGCGGTTGGTCAGGTCCAGACCAATATTGGCACTACTGTAGTTGTCGCCGCGACGCACGGAATTACCAGTCGGCTGGATGCCGGCCAGGCCAAACGAATTCAAAATGGCACCTGGAAAGTCACGGGTGCTTGAGGACAAATTTGTGTCGCGGCCGCCACCTGCTTCGACATAGGTCGATATTGAAAACCGCTGTTGGGCTTTTGTCCTTGCGATTTCAGCAATATATCCGTCCAAGAGGGCCTTGCCTTGAGCGCTGGGTGCGCGGGTAAGGAGCCGTTTGAATTCTTGGTCCGCCAGATCCAATGAGCCCATGCGAAGATAGGTTCGGCCCAATTCGAGGCGGGCGCTGTCAAAATTTGGATTGGTAATGAGAGATCGTTCAAGTGCCATTGCGGCACGTTCGAGCCGATTGGATTCAAAAGCGGCTACACCAAACCAGTAGTCAAACGCTTCTTCGCCCGCACGGGCATTTTCCAGTGGCTGTAATAATTTATATGCGGCGTCGGCGTTCTTCTTTTCGATCAGGGCCTTTGCCTTGTTGACCGCATCGTCTGTGTTTGCCGTGGGTGATTGTGCCGAGGCGGTTGAACTCAAATACGACACATTGGCGGCAGCGGTGATGACAATTAATACCGCTAGCGATAGGAATCGGCGATTCCCAAATCGTTGATAGGTAACCATAACTCTCCCTGAGGGTGCAATTGGCGTTTGTTTTTTTTGCGGCTGGCTCGTATAGAGAACGTCAGGTTAGCTGAAATTTCAGTTTATGGCAATAATCCTAGAAACCGCAGTTGACCGCTGGAAACTATCTGGAACACCACGTATTCATTGGTGTTTGCTGGATTCAACAGGTTCACCTTTTGGGTGAGAGCGCGACGCCTGCGATTGCACGTTTTTGTGGCTCCCTGGCGGTGTTGCGTAACAGCGGAGAATTTAAGCAGCAATAAAAAAGGCAGCCGAGGCTGCCTTTTTTTATTGCCAACAAAACGTCGGCGAAACCACGGTCGAACCAACTATTTTTCTTCGATTTTGGCTTTGCCGCGCAAGTCGCCAACCAATTTTCCAACGGTTTCCTGTTGGGCGCGCTGGCGGAAGTTTTCTTTGACTTCATCAAATGTTGGTTGTTTCATGTCACGGGAGTCGTCCAGACGAATCACGTGCCAACCGAACTGGGTTTTGATTGCGTTTGGTGTGGTCTGACCTTTTTGCAGGGCGCGCATGGCGTTGCCAAATTCTGGCACGTAACGACCGGCAGGACCCCAATCCAAATCGCCGCCGTTGTCTTTCGAGCCGGTGTCCTTGGATTTGTCTTTGGCCAATTTTTCAAATGACTCACCACGTCCCAACTGGGCGATGATTGCTTTTGCTTCGTCTTCGCTTTCGACCAAAATGTGGCGCGCTTTGAATTCCTTGTCGCCCATTTGTTTCACGAACTCGTCGTATTGCGCCTTTAATGCCTCATCCTTAATTGGATTGGCCTTGATGTAGTCATCAAAATAGGCGCGAATCAACACTGCCTGGGCGGCGATTTTCATTTGCGCGGCAATGTTAGGATCCTTGTCGAGACCGCGTTTGGCGGCGGCTTGCGCGAGGATCTCGCGGTTAACCAATTCGTCTTTAATGGCGGCATTGGTTTCCGGTGACGGTGGGCGCCCGGATGAGGCTTGTTCTTTGCTCATCGCATCGAAAAATACAGCCGGGATAATGACGCCATTCACGCTGATACGACCTTCAGATTTTGCCGGGGCAGCTTTTTCAGCTTTAACGGCGGATTTTTCAGCTTTGGTCTGGGCAATGGCGAATGGTGACATTGCCGTGATTGCGATTGCGAGTACAAGAGTTTTATTGGTCAGTTGCATTGCTTCTTCCTTCTGGTAAATGGGACGAATTAAAACGGGAAAAACCAAATAATACAGATAAAACGTGAATCAAAATTATGCGTCGCGGGCGTCGATCTTTAAAGCGTGAATATGCGTTTTCATCAGGTCGTCCAATTCGGCATAAATCAAACGGTGCCTGACAACCAATGGTTTGCCCGCAAACACCGGCGCAACAATGGTCAGCACAAAATGTGACCCGTCTGTGTGGCCGGTGCGGGCGGAATGAGCAGTGGCACCTGCATGACCGGCATGGGATGCGGAGTCATCTGTCACTTCCAGCAACGTCGGTTGCAGGACCGACAATCTGGTCATTATTTGTTCACGAATGGAGGGGGCGGTTTGCATCGTGCTGGGCGCGGCCTATTCCGGCAACACTTTCTTAAATGGTTTGACGGTGACCTTGGAAAACACATTGGCTATGCAATAAGGATCGTCTGCGGCCCACGCCAGTGCCACTTCGCGGGACGCAAACTCGGCAACAATCAACGAGCCTGAAAATCCAGCCGGGCCCGGATCAGCTGCGTCAATGGCAGGATGTGGGCCGGCCAAAATCAACCGCCCTTCTGCCTGCAGTGTTTTCAGACGCGCAACGTGGGCGGGTCGATTGGCAAGGCGCCGCTCAAGTGCGCCGGGCAATTCTTCACAAATGATTGCATAAAGCATTATTTGACGGCTTTCAGATGGTCATCAACTGGCGCAGCGATAGCTGGATTGTTGTTTTCTTCCGGCAAATATGGCATCAACCAAAAAATTTGCGCGATGATAAAAATGAAAAATAGACCCATATCACCAAAGGTCTTGAACAACACCCAAACATCTGTTGAGGTGTAGTACGCAAACCAAAGGTTGAGCACGGCGATCGTCAGTAAAAAGACAATCCATGAGATCGATAATTTGCGCCATACCGCGTCCGGCGCCGCGATAACGTTATTAAAAATAAACGAAACCGGATTTTTCTTGAACCAAAATTGTGTGATGCCGATGGCCACCGCCATTGCGGTAAACAACACGGTTGGTTTCCATTTGATAAACATTTCGTTTTTGAAAATAATGGTTGCGCCGCCGGCAATGACAATAATGCCCAGGCCCAGCCACATCATCGGTTCGACCTTCTTACGGGCTAACTTCAAATAGCCAACTTGTACGATTGACGCAACAATGGCGACGGCGGTGGCGGTATAAATGTCGAATGCTTTGTATGCGGCAAAAAACAGTACAACCGGGAAAAAATCGAATAAAAATTTCATGCTGGATGGTTTGATGTATACGGCTTGGTGCCGAGGAAAGGTAACTATGAATTATCTCACGATCGCCTGGTTTAGCGCTTCACGTCTAATGGATCGGGCTGAATCGGCGATGTTCCTGTTCGATTAGGTTGCGAACACCGTCCGGAAACCCGGGTAGGCTCGCCAGCGTGTGGGCTTCGGCATAAAAACCGGATCGTTCATCGGGCAATGTCTCATTGAGGTTGTCAAATGCATATCGCATCATGGTTTCGTCACCGGTGCGAATGGCGGTGATCGCAAAATTAACGTTAAGAACCCGCCACGGGCGATCCGGGTTGGAGCGTTCAAGGTCGGCTTGAAACATGGGTCTTAGGAGGGCCACAAACCCCTGCATCAGGGCAAAGGTGGCGGCGGTTTCCTGTTTGCTCGCAGCCTCGTTGGCGCGACGGGCAAGGGCGTTGATTATCGGTTCGGGGGCGACTATGACGAGTTGATGACGCATGCACCATAGACCGATGCCAATGACGATCGCATCCAATGCAATCACGGTACTCTGGGGTGCTTCGTTATGGGCGGTCAAGTCCAGTTGGTGTAATTGATTTTGCAAATCCGCCATGGCTCGACAGGCTTCATCCGCGGCGTTGGCCGCGCCCTCGACTGGTAATTCCGCGTCTTGGCCATAGGTATCGTCAAGGCTGGCCGCCGCCTCCAAAAAACCGGAAATAATATGAACGGATTCAATCACGGTGGCTGCCGACTTTTGGCTAAGAATTGTCTTTGCCAGGGGAGCAAATTGGACCGCAAGGCAGACGCCCTGATCCGAAATATCCGCGGCTTGGTCCAAGGTATCTTTGGAGGTGAATCGAATTGGTTTGATTTCAGCCATACAATGTTGGGTAGATAATGTTTTTTACGGTTTTTTGGAAAAATTAATCGATCTAAAAGTTAATTTTCGTTGATTTTTGGACAATTCGTGTGGTCCGACCGTGAATTTCGGCAAAGGTTTGTTTTGAATTCCCTAAATTTTGATCTGCACAACCACAGCAATGCGTCTGATGGCACACTTTCCGCGGCTGCATTGGTTGCGCTTGCCCAAAAAAATGGTTGTGATGCGTTAGCACTGACTGATCACGATACCGTGGCAAATATCGAGGCTGCCGCAATTTCGGCTGCAAGCGCAGGCCTGCGGTTTATTTCTGGAGTCGAAATTTCGGTATCTTGGATCCCGCAGGGCGATGTCGACTCGTTGGCAACCACCGTACATATTGTTGGTCTTGATTTCGACCCGACCAATCGGATTTTGCTTGACGGACTTGCGGCTGTCCGTAGCGGTCGCATCATACGCGGTAAAGCGATTGCACGCCAATTGGCCGAGGCGGGCATTGGCGATATTTTTGACGACGCATTTGCATTGGCCGAAAACAAGGAAATGCTCGGTCGAACACATTTTGCGCGAGCGCTGGTGGCGCGAGGCGTCGTGAAGAACGTTGGCAGCGTTTTTAAGCGGTATCTCACACCGGGAAAGCCCGGTTACGTGCCGCACCAGTGGGCCGGATTGGCAGAGGCAGTCGCTTGG
>JANPNU010000484.1:0-5396 GCA_031427615.1 Burkholderiales bacterium | reverse complement strand
AACAACGCGGTCGGTTTTGGCAGTACTGCGAGGCAAATTGACAGCAGAATTCCGGTCATCCAAACCCGTGAATTTGAAACCGTGCTGCGTGTTGCCTCGGGGCAAACAACGGTGCTTGGCGGCCTGATGCAAGACAGCTTTAAAACCACCCGCGACGGCTTGCCTGTCCTCTCGCGCATTCCCGTTTTCGGCGATGCCGTCAGCTATCGCAACGACGCCGGCAGAAAGTCGGAGTTGGTGGTGTTTATCCGCCCCATCGTCATCAAAGACGCGAGTGTCGAAACCGACTTGAGCGAATACCGCCGCTTTCTGCCTGACAACCGCTTTTTCAAGGAAGCCGAGCCCGTTGTCCTCATGCCCAAACCGGCGATACCCGTTCCGGTGCCGACCAAGCAGTAAGAGACAACCATGAGTCTGCTCCTTGATGCGCTGAAACGAGCGGAAGATGCCAAGCGCGCCACGGCGGAGGCGGCGTCCGGACACGTCACGACTGGCAGCACGGATGAAACCGCGCCCACTCTGACGACCGATAAAAAAGCGGCCGACTCTGGGCGCAGGTCAGAACGGTCCAACGTCCGCGACGAAGTCAGCATTGCTCCCGAGGATCGTTCCGCGCCAAATAAAAGTGATCAATCCGCAGACGACGCGCTGGCGGTTTACCCTGTCTTGACCCTTGAACGAATTGATACCGGATCACCAGATGTCGATGGCACCTTTGATCTGCCCCAAACGGTTAAGCCGGCTTCTCGGGCAGATCATCCGTCGGAATACGCCACGATACCCAATCCTTCAACTCGCTCGCCCGGAACATCCATTCGACCGAAGGCCGACGAACTGGTCTTGACCGAGCTGCTGCAGGCCGAGTTGTCTTCTGGTAAAAACGATGGCACCGGTGAGGCCCCAACGAAGTCCTCTGCAACTGCGGCGTTTCGCGCCGCGCGCAGTTCCGCGACTAGCCAAACTCAGACGATGACCGCACTTGATAGCGGCGGGGCATTATCGTTTCAAGACAGCTCTAAAAATGTTTCCACCAGGACCGGTCAGGCGACACAAAGCACCGACCGTGATGCGGTAAAGAACGTATTCGCGGTAAAAACGGCAGGACGGGCTGAAACCCGACCGCAATGGGTGGCGCCCGTTATTGCGGTCGCAATTGTGGCGATCGGTTCGCTTGGCTGGTATGTGTGGAATGAAGTGAGCGGCATCAATAGAAAGTCTGGCGCGAGAAACCAAGCCGTATTGGTGCCGGCTCCTCCAAACCCTGCAACCGCGCCAATCGCCCCAACAACACAAAAATCGCCGGCGTCCGCTAGCCCGGGCGCGTCACCTGATTTGACCCAAGCCAGTCAGGCAGACTTACCGCCACCATTGCCACCATTGCTACCTCCGCCCGCTTCAGCGTTACCACAAGCAGTGCCGCTAGGGAACGTGACGCCAAACGTTTCGCTGGTGCCCTTAACACCACGCGAATCGCTGGCGGAAAAGATTGAATCCCTGCCACCACCGCAAAACTTGCGCGGGACCACCGTCAATTTACGACCGTCCACCCCAGCCCAAACAGTCACGCTTAATCCGGCGCTGTCCGCAGGCTACGCGGCGCTGAGTAGTGGCGATTATTCCCAGGCCAAGCGCCATTACGCCGAAGCCATTGCGACCGACCCCACCAATATTGACGCCCATCTTGGATTTGCAACCGCCGCGGCACGAACGAGTGAAGTGGCAATAGCAGAGCGCTCCTACCTGAAGGTGCTGGAAATTGATCCACGCAACGTCACGGCGGCGACAGCGTTGCTTATGATCGCGAGCAATAATAAAAATCTTCCGGAAGCCGTCAATCTCGAGGGCGAAATCAATCGACTCATCTCGATGGATCCAGGCGTCGCAGCGAGCCATTTTGCGCTGGGCAATATGTTTGCCGCACAACGCCGCTGGAGCGAAGCACAGCCATCTTTTTTTGAAGCGTTACGATTGGCACCGCAAAATCCGGACTATGCCTATAACCTTGCAGTTAGCCTCGACCAACTGGGGAAATCCAAACCAGCGCAGGAGTTTTATCGACGCGCGCTTGCGACCAAAGGGCAGGCGCAGTTTGATCGCCTGGTTGTGGAGCAGCGGCTTAAACTGCTTGCCGCCACGAATAGCGCACAATGAATGCCACCAGACCCTCATGTCACTCGGTTAAGCGTTTGCGGCGCATATTTACCACCGAATTAGCCAAACCATCGTCATTCCCGCGCAGGCGGGAATCCAAGTTTTCGGCGCTGGCCTGCAGGGCGGCTTGGATTCCCGCCTGCGTTCCCGCCTGCGCGGGAATGACGAGAATTTGGCGTTTTGGCGACACAAAAAGCATAACCGAGTGATATGACCTCCATGCCCGTTTTCCCATTCAACCGATCCGTACAAATCCCACCCTTGAGACCGCGCGATTTTGTCGGCTGGGGGCGAAATTGTAAAATTCATCTCACGATTTCCACTATTCACCCGCCAGGCCTTCATCAATGAGTCAAACGTCGTCACCACAATCACAACTTCCGCTCGGGCAATCTCTGCTCGCGCGCGGCGTGATTTCGCATGATCAGCTGAATATTGCCCTCACGGAACAACGCAAATCAAAAAGCCCGCTCGGTAAAACTCTGGTCACGCTCGGTTTCGTCACCGAAGCAACCATTCGTGACACGCTGTCGGAAAGCCTTGGACAGGTGGCCGTTGACCTGTCCAATACCGTGATCGATCACACTGCCTTGGCCATGGTACCCAAGGACATGGCAAAACGCTTTCAGGTGCTGCCGGTCGATTACGACAAAAACTCCAAAAAATTGTTGCTGGCTGTTGCCGACCCGACCAACGTCGTGGCGCTGGATCAAATTCGCGTGCTCATTCGCGACGATATTCGTATTGAACAGGTGCTGGCACGCGAATCCGATATTGCCATCGCCATTGAGCAACACTACGGTTTCGAATTGTCGATCGACGGCATCTTGAACGAAATCGAGACCGGCGAAATTGATTACCAAAGCATGGCGACTGACCTTGATGAATACAGTCAGCCGGTTGTCCGATTGGTCGACGCACTATTGGCGGATGCGGTTAAGCGCAACGCGTCTGACATTCACTTTGAACCCGAACAGGGATTTTTACGCATTCGCTACCGCATCGATGGTGTGTTGCGGCAAATCCGATCACTCCACAAGAATTACTGGGGTGCCATGGTGGTACGCCTGAAAATTATTTCGGGGATGAACATTGCTGAAACAAGGGCGCCTCAGGATGGTCGTATTTCACTATCTTTGTCTGGACGACAAGTTGACTTTCGTGTGGCGGCACAACCGACCACCCATGGTGAAAATCTGGTGCTGCGCATATTGGACAGACAAAAAGGCATCGTGCCGCTGGAGGATTTAAACCTCCAGGAAAACGAATTAAAAATGTTGCGCCTGATGATGGCGCGACCGGAAGGCATCATTCTGGTCACGGGGCCGACCGGTTCCGGAAAAACGACCACGTTATATTCAATCTTGAATCATGTGAATACCGAGGCAGTCAACATCATGACCCTTGAGGATCCGGTTGAATACCCAATGGCCATGATCCGTCAGACCTCGGTTAACGAAGTGGCCAAACTGGATTTTGCCAGTGGTATTCGCTCGATGATGCGTCAGGATCCGGACGTCATTCTTGTCGGCGAGATCCGCGATCAGGATACCGCCGAAATGGCATTTCGCGCCGCGATGACCGGCCACCAAGTTTATTCAACGCTCCATACGAATTCTGCCATCGGCGCCATCCCACGCCTGCAAGATCTCGGTGTTTTGCCCGACATCATGTCCGGCAATATTATCGGCATTGTTGCGCAACGGCTGGTACGACGGCTCTGTAATCACTGCAAAGTTGCCTATACACCGGATGACGACGGGACGCGGCGGGTGCTTGGCGTTGATGGCGACTGGCAGGGTGAAATTTTCCGACATGCGGGTTGTGAGGTGTGCGACAACACCGGCTACAAAGGCCGCTTGGCGATTATGGAATTGTTCAAGATGGACTCTGATATTGACGAGCTGATTGCGCGCCGCGCGACCGGTCGCGAGATCAAGGAAGCCGCTCGTCGCCGGGGCTTTCGTTCATTGGCTGAAGACGCAATCGCACGAGTGTTGGCTGGTGACACCGACATCGATGAAATTTCGCGAATCGTTGATCTCACCGATCGCATTGAGTAGTAAAAAGGCATAGTCATTCCCAATGGCCTCATACAGTTATCGAGCGATTGATCCGGAAGGCGAAATTCATACCGGCAAAATTGATGCCGCGAACAATAACGATCTGGAAGCGCGCCTAAGGCGCATGGGCATGGATTTGATCCGATTTGAATCCATTCAAAAATCAGCCTTTTCCAGCGTCCGTCGTATTACCCGCAAGGAATTGATCACCTTTTGTTTTCATATGGATCAATTGTTGCGCGCGGGTGTGCCGATCATTGACTCACTAACTGATCTGCGTGATACCGTTGAAAACCCGGCGTTTCGACAGGTGGTCGCCAGCCTGTTGGAGGATATTGAAGGCGGCCAGACCTTATCGCAAGCCATGAATAACCATCCGCATGCGTTTGATACGGTATTTATTGCATTGATTAGAACGGGGGAGCGAACCGGGCAATTGCCGGAGGTGTTGACACAATTAACCGAAAATCTCAAGTGGCAGGATGAATTGGCGTCACAAGTGAAAAAGGCCATGATGTACCCGGTCTTTGCCGGTACGGTAATCATCGGCGTGGTTTTTGCCTTGATGATTTTCCTGGTGCCACAATTAGCCATCACCATGAAAGCATTAACGCCGAATCCGCCACAAGCAACGCTGGCGCTTATTGCGGTTTCTGCTTTTATGAAAAAATTTTGGTATCTATGCCTTGGCGTGCCGGCACTCAGCGCCGTGGCATTGTTTGTACTAGCAAAAACCAATGAGAATTTCCGTTACAAAGTCGACGCATTGAGCCTGAAGTTGCCAATCATGGGGCCGCTGACTGAAAAAATCATCTTGGCGCGTTTTTCCACCTACTTTGCTCTCATGTACAAGTCCGGCCTCGGTGTTTTGGATTGTATTCATATTGCGGAAAAAATTGTTGGCAATCGTGTGCTGGAACAGGGGCTGCAACGGGTTGGCAGGGATATCAATGACGGCACCGCCATTACGCTGGCGTTCCAAAACGCGCGTATGTTTCCGCCGCTGGTTTTACGCATGCTGAAGGTGGGGGAATCAACCGGCGGGCTTGATACAGCGTTGCTCAATGTCAGTTATTTTTATAATCGCGAAGTCAAGGAAACCATGGCGAAATTACAGGAGTTGATCCAGCCACTGCTGACGGTGGTGCTGGGCGGCATTCTGATCGGAATTTTGGTCACAAT
>JANPNU010000483.1:0-3301 GCA_031427615.1 Burkholderiales bacterium | reverse complement strand
GACAAGTTATTGAAAATACAAAAGGACTGGATTCCGGCCTGGGCAAGTGCCCGGTTCATCCTGAGCCCGTCGAAGGGCCGGAATGACGAAATTTGTGGGTTTTTAGAAGGGCCATTTAATAAAAGTCGTTATGGGTAGCTCGTTTCGAGGCGTTTATGGCTGAAGGAGTGCGCCAATTGGACAGTTTACTTTGGTTTTCTTTGTGGGGGTAAATCCGTACACACGCCTTCGTACAATTCTGCCGCCATACCAATGGTTTCGCCCAAGGTCGGGTGGGGGTGAATGGTTTTGCCAATATCCGTCGGGTCACAACCCATCTCGATCGCCAGCGCGATTTCACCAATCATGTCACCCGCATGCGTGCCAACCATGCCGCCGCCAATAACACGATGTGTTTCAAGATCAACAATCAGTTTGGTAAACCCCTCGTCGCGGCCATTGGCGATGGCGCGACCCGATGCCGCCCACGGAAAAACACTCTTGCCAAATTTGATGCCTTTGGCGTTGGCGGTGTCTTCGGTCTCACCCACCCATGCCACCTCCGGATCGGTGTAAGCGACACTCGGAATCACGCGCGCGTCAAAAAATGATTTTTGTCCGGCGGCCGCTTCGGCGGCAACATGACCTTCGTGTACCGCCTTGTGTGCCAGCATCGGTTGACCAACAATGTCACCGATGGCAAAAATGTGTGGGACATTGGTGCGCAATTGATTGTCAACCGGGATAAATCCACGCTCGGTCACGGCAACGCCGGCCTTTTCTGCGCCAATTTTTTTACCATTGGGCGCACGCCCGACACTCATCAACGCCATATCGTATCGCACCGGTGCCTGGCGCGCAGTTTTGCCATCCGCGTCAGTCGTTTCAAAGGTAACATAAATGCCATCGGCCTTGGCCTCAACCGCAACCGTCTTGGTGCCGAGCATGATGTTGTCAAAACGTGGCGCGTTCATTTTTTGCCAGACTTTGACGAGATCGCGGTCCGCGCCCTGCATCAGGCCATCCAACATTTCAACCACGTCGAGCCGTGCACCAAGCGTTGAATAAACGGTGCCCATTTCCAGGCCGATAATGCCGCCGCCGATGATGAGCATTTTTTTCGGAATTTCTTTGAGCGCCAGCGCGCCGGTCGAGTCAACGATTCGCGGATCATCGGGAATAAACGGCAGGCGCACGACTTGCGAGCCTGCGGCAATAATCGCTTTTTCAAAACGAATTACTTTTTTCTCACCGGTTTTCTCTTGTCCAGTGCCAGTCGTGAGCTCAACCGCCATGTGATGGTCGTCGATAAATTGGCCAACACCGCGAATGGTCTCAACCTTGCGGGCCTTGGCCATTCCAGCCAGGCCGCCCGTGAGTTTGCCAACGACTTTATCTTTCCAGCCGCGCAATTTATCCAAGTCAATTTTTGGTTTGCCAAAAGTAATGCCGTGTTCAGCAAGAGCGGCGGTTTCATCGGCCACGGCGGCAACATGCAATAACGCTTTGGAAGGGATACAACCGACGTTTAAACAAACTCCTCCAAGCTGGGCGTAGCGCTCGATCATGATGACTTTCATGCCCAGATCGGCGGCACGAAATGCGGCTGAATAACCGCCGGGCCCGGCGCCCAGCACAACCATTTCGCAGGTGAAGTCTGTTTGACCTTGGTAGGTTGAGTGTTGGGCGTTGGCTGTCGGGCGTGGCGCGTCGGGTGAGGGCGCAGCGCTGGTTATAGCCGCAGCAGGCTTTTCACGCGCAACGCTCAACGTGGAACGCGCAACATCTACGGCCTCCAGCACCAACAGCAGCGTGCCTGCCGATACTTTGTCGCCGATTTTGACTTTTAGCTCTTTAATCACACCCGCGTGCGGCGAAGGAATTTCCATAGTTGCCTTGTCACTTTCCAGTGATAACAGCGAGTCTTCCTTTTTGACCGTGTCGCCAGGCTTTACCAATATTTCTATGACGGGAATATCTTTGAAGTCGCCGATATCCGGAACGCTAACGTTGATCAGGCTTGACATGCTGGCTCCTAAAGTACCAGTCGGCGGATGTCGCCCATCACGCTGCCAAGGTAGGTGGTGAATCGTGCGCCAGATGCACCATCAATCACACGATGATCATACGAAAGTGACATCGGCAGAATCAGACGGGGAACAAATTCTTTGCCGTTCCAGACCGGTTTCATCACCGATTTGGACACACCCAAAATGGCCACTTCAGGCGCATTGATAATCGGCGTGAAATACGAGCCGCCGATGCCGCCCAGCGACGAAATGGAAAAACAACCGCCAGACATTTCTGCCGGTGATAGTTTGCCTTCACGCGCTTTTAGCGCCAGCTCGGAAGATTCCCTGGCGATTTCGATCACCGATTTTTGATCCGCATTACGAATGACCGGCACCACCAAGCCATTCGGTGTATCCGCCGCAAATCCGATGTTGAAATAGTGTTTTAAAATCAGATTTTCACCACCCGGTTCGAGAGAGGAATTAAATTCTGGAAATTTTTTCAACGCCGCAACACTGGCCTTGATAAGGAACGCCAGCATGGTTAGTTTCACACCTGACTTGGCGATTTCTTCGTTGGTTTTCACCCGGAAGGCTTCGACATCGGTAATGTCGGCGTCGTCTTGCTGGGTAACGTGCGGAATCATCATCCAGTTGCGGGTGAGATTGTTGCCGGATAGTTTTTTGATGCGAGAAAGCGCGCGCGTTTCGATTTCGCCGAACTTGGTGAAATCAATGTGTGGCATTTCCGGGAAGGCAAAACTGCCGCCTGCGGCCCCGCCGGATTTTGAATTCGCCAGGGTGGATTTGACGTAGTTCTTGACGTCACCTTCAGATATACGGCCCTTATTGCCGCTGCCTTTTACCTTCGCAAGGTCCACGCCAAATTCGCGCGCCAGTTTGCGAATGGACGGCGACGCGTGCACGTTGGCCGGTATGTTGCCGTTGCCGGTCACCTGCGCTGCATGCTCAGTCACGGGCGCTGGTTTGGGTGGTGGCGCTACGACTGCATTGGCGGGAGAGGAGGAAGCCGCCGCCACTTGTGGTGCGGACGGTGTTTCAGTCTTGGTCGATGGTGCGACGACAGCCGCATCAGCGGCATCAACGATGATCACGACCACACCCTCCGACACCTTGTCGCCAAGGGCAACCTTGATTTCTTTGACCACGCCGTTGACCGGTGATGGCACTTCCATCGTTGCCTTGTCACTTTCGAGCGAGACCAAGGAGTCTTCTTTCTTTATGGTGTCACCGACCTTCACCAAAATTTCAATCACCGGGATGTCGTTGAAATCACCAATATCCGGTAC
>JANPNU010000482.1:0-2819 GCA_031427615.1 Burkholderiales bacterium | reverse complement strand
TGCGGTGAGCCTGATGCGGCGCGGTCATGAAGTTGCCGCAGAGCGCCTGTCCATGCGCCTCTCAGGCCAATGGTGCTCATAGAATGGCTCCAGGAGCCATTGTTGGCGCGGTGCCCGTTTCTATTTCTTGCCGCCGCAATTACGTCGTAGCGCGCGTGTTGCGTTCGCCGCAAGTACAAAACAAATCACTTACAGAACAAGATCACCAAGCGTCACAGGCACGTTTGGCAACGGAGACATCCATGAAGCACGGCGATTGGCTCAAGCAACAATTGCGCGACCCAGGCTTTGCCGCCGAGTATCTGACCGCGGCTGCGGAAGATACTGAAGCGGCGGTGTATCTGGCCGCACTGCGCAAGGTTGCCGATGCACGCCAACTGGATTCTTAAGAGCACCTGTCCAGGCGGCTCCCCGGTCAACTGATGAACGGAGCGTAGTCTATTGACACTACCCATCAATCAGATTCACCGCTTCAATTTGATCGTAGAGATGATGTATTTGATTGGCGGTGATCCGAAATTGGCTGCGGGCTTTAACCTTGGGTTTCACCGAAGCATTCTCGATCTTCATGCCCGGGTCGAACACAACATGGCCATCATTTACAGCATCGAGATATTTTCCAAAGGTAGTGCCTTGAGCGAGCCGCACCATTGGGCAAAAATAATGTGCCTTGGGATCTCGTTGAGTTAGCGAGGGTACGTAGACTGCGTGGTTGTGTTTTCGCTGCCAGTGGCCACTCAATTTGGCAAAGCTCCAACTGGCCGCGATTTCGCCATCTTTCTTTGAGACCAGTTGGATGCCACCATCGGCATCCGTAATTCGTCTTTTCACGCTGTCATAGCCAGCAAGAGTCATCACCATTTTTGTCTTCGTGTTGATTTCATCCGCATTGTGGCGTCCGGTGAAATCGTAGCGATCCGGCTTGTTAGCGTTTTTATAGCCATATTTGCGAACAAACGACTCCACCCCATGATCCCCGTAGAAACCGCCATCGGGCTCGGGAGTCATGACACTGATTCGGCTCGCCGCCAAAAATTTCGCGCAAACAACCACCTTGTATTGCTTCAGTTCCCAGCCCAGATAGTCCGGCTCCGACTTGCCGTTCGGAATGACGCCGCACTCGGCCTCCAGCGTGTATCCGCCGCTATTGCTTGACCGATAGGGAATTCTTGATCCGTCTGAGACAAGTCTTTGTGCGGCAATCCATCCTCGTTTATGAACGTCAAGCAATTTGAGCAGCAGCGCTTGCCGTGAGTTGACAAGTTTTGGCAATTCAAGCGCAAGTTCCAAAAACAGGTCGCCATCGGGTTTTGCTTCAAGC
This sequence comes from Burkholderiales bacterium, assembly GCA_031427615.1. Classification (GTDB taxonomy): domain Bacteria; phylum Pseudomonadota; class Gammaproteobacteria; order Burkholderiales; family Usitatibacteraceae; genus UKL13-2. The sequence continues at coordinate 1,498 of JANPNU010000482.1, read as the reverse complement.
AATTTCATCAGTTCCTTGGCTGCGACTGAATCCGGTGCGGCCAGACAAGCGACAAGGTCCCTGTCCTGTGTTACGCCAATCACAAGAACCCTTCCCTCAAGACGCGACTCTGGTTGCATCCACTTGGATGGTGCCGCTTCGCACCCAAGCAGAAATCCGGAAAGACGCACCTCGGGATACTGCGGATAGAAAATGATTTTGGTTGCTGGCGCGTGCTCTGGCGCGCCATAGTTGTTGACCCACGAAAAATGTGGCATCGCTCTCAGAATTTTTTTGCCCAGACCGCCCGGTTTGCCACTTTTGCCGCTGACTGATTCGACTGTTCCGAGAGGAAATGGCGGTAGTTTCGCCAGGTCCGTTGACAGATAAATCTGTTGTTTGGAATTGTCATTCGGACGCAAGAGCTTGCAAAACGCCTGTTTGCAGCCAGCGGCCCGCAACGCAGCTACGAGCGATTTCAGCGAGTCAGGGACGAAGGAATTTCCAGTTTTGCCCATGATTTTCTTTTACGGTAGTTGGAGGCCTGCACCCAATTCGCGATCCGGTCCAAAATTCTGGCAGTTTGCTTTGGTGTTTTTTGTTTGAGAGCGCATTCCCAAATCATGCATACGCGCCAATCCGCATCCTGGAGCGTATGCACCGTAAGTCGATCACGCCTAAAGTTACGTGACAGCTTGGTTCGCCAAAATGCCTTGTTGGACTGCGGCCATCTGAAATATTGGCAATCGTGCCTGTGCCAAAAACACCCATGAACAAAAACTACTGCACGATATTTGGGAAACACCAGATCAGGCTTGCCAGGCAGTGACGCAACGTGCAACTTGAAGCGCAGTCCGCGCCGGTGCAACGCGCTGCGAACCATCAGTTCGGGCTTCGTATCCTTCCCCCGGATGCCGGCCATCATCCGGCTGCGCGTTGCCTTGTCTACAACATCAACCATCAGGCATCAAGCTGTATGCCCATGGTGTTCATGAATGCCGGGCAGGCCGCTTCGTAAACGTTGTCGCCGTGAAACTTGAACATTTCACGCATGATGCAGCGAAGGCTGCCGATCTCCGGCGTATCGAACAACGGCTTGTTGTCCTTGATGCTGGTGATGTCGGCCGGGTCGTCATCCGGGTGAAAAAGCAATCCGCGAACCGACATTTCGGAAAACCACACCAGCATGCCGTCGAATGATTTGTTGTTGAAGCCGGGAATACGATTTGATTGCATGCTGCCTCCTTGTGTTGACTGCATTATCCGTTGGCGACTTTAAGCGCCAATTCGGGTTGGTAGTGCTCCGACAAAACGAACGGCTTCATTAACCGCGCCGCTTCTCTCATTACCGGCATGACAACTGAATTGCCAAACTGGCGGTACGCCTGCGTATCCGACACCACCAGTTTGAAACTCTCCGGAAACCCCATCAGCCGCGCGCATTCGCGCGGCGTGAGACGGCGCGGATTTTTGTTCTTGCCGCGGTTGATGAGAATTTCGGAGCCGTCCTTGTGATAGC
>JANPNU010000481.1:0-1636 GCA_031427615.1 Burkholderiales bacterium | reverse complement strand
ATTTTTTGCCTGACCGACCACGGGATAGCTGGCTATCCCACGGGAGGAAGGCGAAAAAGCGCCGTCCAGTCGCCCGCTATCGAGCGTGCAGCCCGTTTTATTTGCGAAGAAATGACAATCCAAATTGGATTTAATGTTCTTGATAGTGCACTCCCTGAGGAACCACGGGCGACCCATGAAATATGCAGGCTAAACACCGGAACTTTTATATGATTAGAAAAATTGTTTTATCCATCATTGTGTTGAGTGGTTTTTCGGGCTGCTCGACGCCTTACATTGACCGTACGCATACAGCAAAAAGTCAGGATAGTCGGGCGCAGTTTCTGATCCTGCATTACACAGCCATCAACAACCCAAAATCGCTCCGGGTGTTGACCCAGGACGCGGTCAGCAGCCATTATCTGGTCACTGATGGTGGCAAGGACGATGAGAGTTTTCCAAAACCGGTTATATATCAATTGGTCGATGAAACCCGCCGTGCTTATCACGCCGGCGTGAGTTATTGGAAAGGCCATACACAGTTAAACGCGTCATCAATTGGCATTGAGATTGTTAATTTGGGTTATCGTGACACTGCGGAGGGTCGGCAATTTTTTGACTACCCGAAAGCGCAAATGGATTTGGTGATTGCGCTGGTCAAAAAAATTGTCAAGGAACACGACATCAAACCTGATCGGATTCTCGGACATAGCGATATTGCGCCACAACGCAAAACCGACCCCGGCCCCCGCTTTCCGTGGAAACGTTTGGCCGATGAGGGTTTGATTTCGTGGTTTGATGATGCCACGGTGGCAGCCAAACGCAGCGAGTATGAAGCCGTCTTGCCGTCCATGGAATGGTTCCAGAAAAAACTCGATCAATTTGGTTATTCGGTGCCACTCACCGGGGAGTTTGACAAGGCCACCCGCTCGGTGCTCACGGCATTTCAATTGCGATTTCGCCAGGCAAAATTTGACGGTGAGCCTGACGCGGAAACGGCGGCCATTTTGGATGCCATGACGAGTTCGTCAACAGTTTTAAAACAAGCGGCGGAATTGGGCGTGATTCATTTGCAAAATTAGCATGATCAAACTGGCCGCCATTTTTTTGTTATCAGGAGCGATTTTTATGGGCGCAGACAGTCATGCCGAACGTCGGCTCGGTATCGGTATGGCAGACCTAAACACGCCACTCAATTCTGAGCTCGCCGCCATCGTGACCAATCCCATTGCGCCGTTGGCGAGCCTGTCGGTGTTGGTGGTCAAAAATGGCGAGGTTGTTGTTCACCAACAATTCGGCAACAAATGGATTGACAACACCAACCCTGCCAACCATAAACCAGCCGATCGCGCCACCACCTATCGCATCGCGTCCATTTCCAAGCTGGTGACCACACTCGGCGTGATGCGCCTGATTGAAGATGGCAAGATCAGACTCGATCAGGATGTGGGTGATTATCTCGGCTACCCGTTACGCAACCCGCATTTTCCGGACGCCGTCATCACCATGCGGATGTTGTTGTCGCATACCTCATCATTGCGTGATGCCGCCGGCTATTACTGGGCGCACGATCAGGGGGTTGATTTGCGAGAGGTATTAATCCCGACTGGTAAGTTGTACGGCAATGGCGCCATGTGGGCCAGTGCGGGTCACGCCA
>JANPNU010000480.1:0-5824 GCA_031427615.1 Burkholderiales bacterium | reverse complement strand
GTTGGAGGTTGATCGCGAGGATATTGATTTGGACTGGCATATTGGTGCGCTGACGTTGCCCAAGCCGGGCAGCCGTGCCCAGCTCGAGTCGAGTATTGCGACGTTGCACGAGGGCATGCTTGATCGTGATCGTCCGCTTTGGCAATTTACGATCATCGAGGGTCTGGCTTCGGGGGAAGTGGGCTTCTACGCAAAAATTCATCATGCCGGACTCGATGGGCAGGGCGGTGTTGCCCTGGCGCAGGCCGTGCTGGATATTGAGGCGAATCCAAACAGGGTCACGAAGGCGGCGGCGTCGGACCCATCGTTGTCACCGTCCTTGTCACCATCGGCCGCGCGCATGATCTCGGCGGCATTACGCACCAGTGTCGCGCAGTACGGAAAAATTTTTAAAGCAGTGCCCGGGGCAATCAAAAGTATCGGCGCATATGGTGTGTCCGCGTTATCGTCGTCCCAAGCCAAAAAAATGGGGGCGCCATCCGAGCAATTGTCGGGCGTCGCCAACATGGCGGAGTTGGCCAAGCTGGCGACATTTAGATCAACGGATACGCCGTTGCAGGCGGCGAAAAAAATGCTACCGTCCGGTATCAAGCTTGGACCGCGTACACCACTGAATGTGGCGATCACCGGCAAACGCGCGTTTATGACCATGCGCCTGCCGCTCGATGAAACCAAGGCGCTGGCGAAATTTTTTGACGTAAAAGTGAACGACATTATTCTCGCCACCTGTGCGGGGGCGCTACGCCGTTACTTTTCTGGCAACAAGGCGGCGCTGGCGAAATCGATGGTGGCTGCCGTGCCAGCCAGTTTGCGGGCGGCCGGTGACACCCGGCAAAACAATCAAGTGACAATGATGTTGATTAATTTGGCGACCAATATTGCCGACCCGGTCAAACGCATCAAGGCGATTCGGGACTCGAGCCAGTCGGCAAAAATGATGACCGGTGCCATGCACGGCATGATGTCCACCGTCACTTCCGAATTGCCAACCCTTGGCATCCCCTGGCTGATGAGTGTGATTACGCCGCTTTACAAAACGGCGGTGTCAAGCAACCGCATTCCAGTTGTGGCCAATGTGGTGATTTCTAATGTGCCGGGTCCACCGGTGCCGCTGTATTTGGCGGGCGCACTGTTAAAAGCGTATTACCCCGTCTCCATTGTCACGCATGGTCTGGCGCTCAATATCACCATCCACAGCTATGCAGGACAGCTCGATTACGGCTTGATTGCCGCGAAAAAAGAAGTGCCAAAGCTTGAGAAACTGGTGAAGGCCATGCATGATGCGCATCAGGAGTTGATGATGGTCATGGTGCCAGCAGTGCCCGCAACAAAAACGCCGGTAAAGAAGTCCGTCAAGCGGGTGTCAATTGCGGCAAAACAGAAACGTGTCATGACCACAGTAAAGAAGGTAAAACGAGTCGCAACCCAAAGGGCATAGTGGATTGAACACCAACAAACGAGCAAGACCGGTTGCAGAACCCGATTTCCCGTTCGGCGAAGAAATTCGACTGCTGGAGCGACAGTTAAAAGCACCCAATGCATTGTTGCTGGCGTTGGAATCGCGGGCGCCTTGGGAGCTGGGGGCGACGCTGGCGGCGTGGCCATTGTTAAAAAACGCGCCGCAAGGGGACGGCCATGCGGTGATTGTTTTTCCCGGGTTGGGTGCCGGCGATATATCAACCGCACCGTTGCGAAATTTTTTGTCGTCACTCGGATATGAGACCTACGGATGGGACCTGGGGCCGAATATGGGCCCACGCAAGGGTGTATTGCAAAAGAGTATTGAGCGAATCGGGGACGTTTTTAAAGCCAGCGGCCGCAAAGTCAGTTTGGTTGGCTGGAGTCTTGGCGGCATTTACGCCCGCGAGTTTGCCAAGGAATTACCATCGCTGGTACGCTCGGTCACCACCCTGGGAACACCGTTTGCAGGCGACCCGAAAGCCACCAATGCCTGGCGTTTTTACCAGTATGCCAGCGGCCACAAATTAACTAACCCGGCAATATTGGAGCGGGTCAAACAAGCGCCACCGGTGCCGACCACGTCCATTTATTCCCGCAGCGATGGTGTGGTGGCGTGGCAGCTATCACATCAGAATGTATCAGCCCGCGCCGAAAATATCGAAGTGATTGCCAGTCATGTCGGTATTGGCATGAACCCGGCGGCGTTGTATGCGGTTGCCGACCGGCTCGCGCAAGTAGATGGCAGGTGGAAAAAGTTTGACCGCAGCGGTTGGCGGCAATACTTTTTTCGCGATACGGACCGTCATGAAGGCAAATGGTTTTAAGGCGGTGTTAACCACATCAAAAGACGGGCAATCCGGTGCCTGACGTTATTGCCAACGGCATCAGCCTGCACTACGAATCCATCGGCCGCGAGACGGATCCGCCGATCATGCTTGTGATGGGACTGGCCGTGCAAATGATTTTGTGGCCGGATGACTTTTGCAAAATGCTTGCCGACAAAGGATTTCGTGTTATCCGTTTTGACAATCGGGATGTCGGTCTGTCCACACAATTGAATCATCTTGGCACGCCCAATGTGGGGTTGGCCTATATGAAATTCATGCTCGGACTTCCCATCAAGGCCAATTATCGGATCGACGATATGGCCGCCGATACGGCGGCACTGATCGCCGCCCTCAAGTTGCCAAGGGTTCATCTGGTGGGTGCCAGCATGGGTGGCATGATCGCGCAAAATCTTGCCGCGTCGGTGCCGCAGCGGATCGCCAGTCTGACCTCGATCATGTCCACCACCGGTCGCCGCAGTTTGCCAAAGGCGTCGTGGCGGGCGATGAAGGCGTTGTTAACGCCACCCGCCAAGGTTGGTGACAACGAGGGCGCAATTCGTCGTATGGTAAAAATCGTGCGCGCGATCGGCAGTCGCTCCCACCCGATGGACGAAACAAAATTGCGGGAATTTTGTTCCCGCCATGTGTTGCGCGCCAATAATCCCCCGGGTGCCGCACGCCAACTGATGGCAATTGCTGCCAGCGCTGACCGCACCGCCATCGTGCGCCAGATCAAGGTGCCAACGCTGGTGATACACGGTGATGAAGACGAGTTGATCCCGTATGCGGCCGGTTTGGAAACGGCGCGCGCGATTCGCGAAGGTGGCGGTGCCGCCACAAGCTTGATTATCGAAGGCATGGGCCACGATTTGCCGGAAATTTTTTGGCCAAGACTGGCGGAAGAAATTGCCCGGCACGCGACCGCAAATCCCTGACAGTTTTGACCGATTAATTCCATTTCTAAGTCAAAAGTGCATTTATGACGAGCGTGATCAACTATTTGTCATTCCGACCGAGCACGGTTTCATCGTGCCGGGGGTGCTTTGATCCATCTCACCTGCCTCATCCTTGGTAACGTTCGTTTATCCACCAATCAATCAGATTCCTCACCTTGTTTCCCAAACAAGGCCGTTCAAAATCACGAGTTTGGATTACGAATTGATCCATTAATGATTTACAAATGGAATAACACACGTTGCATCGGACCACCCGCTGGTCGATGATAAAATTGTGCCTCGTATTCGTTAGGCATCAATGATCTCATCCCATTCCCCCTCCACACCTCCCGCACCCATGTTGGCGCCGTTTGTTCATTTGCGGCTGCACACGGAATATTCCATTACGGACGGCATTGTGCGTATTGACGATGCGGTCGTATTAGCCGCGGATGACAAGATGCCGGCATTGGCGATGACGGACAATGGCAACTTATTTGGTGCGGTGAAATTCTTTCAACGCGCGCGCGCGGGCGGGGTGCAACCGATTATCGGCTGTGAAATTGTCGTCGAAAACGAAAAAAATCGTGACCAGGCATCACGCTTGTTGTTGTTGTGTCGCAATGAGGCAGGTTACTTGAACCTTTGTCAATTGATCACCCGTGCCTATCGGGAAAACATGTGGCGGGGGCGGGCCGAAATTCGCCGAGAATGGCTGTGTCCAAACACCACCAATGGCTTGATCGCCTTGTCTGGTGCGGCGTCAGGCGATATTGGTCAGGCGTTGTTACAAGCCGACAGCAAACGTGCATTGGCGCTGGCCAACGGCTGGGCACGGGATTTTAAGAACACGTTTTATATCGAGTTGCAGCGGGCTGGGCGCGACAGTGACGAGGCCTATATTTCCGCGGCGCTCAATTTGGCGAGTGTGAGTGACTTGCCGGTGGTCGCAACCCATCCGGTGCAATTTACCGGCCGCGATGATTTTAAGGCGCACGATGCGCGGGTGTGTATCGCCAGGGGCGAAGTGCTTGGTGACAAACGTCGCAGCAATGATTTCACTGAGGAACAATATTTCAAGAGCACGGCTGAAATGTCGGCCCTGTTTGCCGACCTGCCGGAGGCCCTCACCAATACGATTGAGATTGCCAAGCGATGTCACTTTGAGTTTTCGCTGGGAGTATCGCGTTTGCCGAATTTTCCGACGCCGAATGGCGAGTCGGTTGACAGCTATCTACTTGATACGGCCACAAACGGATTGGAAAAACGTCTGTTGATGTTGTATCCCGACGTCACACAACGCGATGCGCGTCGGCCTGAGTACATGGCTCGTCTGGAATTTGAAGTCAAGACCATCATTCACATGGGTTTCCCCGGTTATTTCTTGATTGTTGCGGACTTTATTGGCTGGGCAAAAAACAACGGTGTACCGGTCGGTCCCGGTCGTGGCTCGGGTGCCGGCTCATTGGTGGCGTATTCACTCGATATTACCGATCTTGATCCCCTGCAATACGATCTGCTGTTTGAGCGATTTCTGAATCCGGAGCGGGTATCGATGCCCGACTTTGATATCGACTTTTGCCAGGAGGGGCGCGACCGGGTCATCGAGTATGTAAAAAATAAATATGGTCACGATTCGGTTTCGCAGATTGCAACGTTTGGAACAATGGCCGCCAAGGCGGTGATCCGTGACGTCGGGCGGGTGCTCGGGATGGGTTACAACCATGTCGATGGAGTGGCGAAATTAATTCCCAATCAACTCGGCATCACGCTTGCAGAAGCGATGAAACAAGAGGCGCAATTTAACGAGCGTATCAAGGCGGAAGAGGAAGTCGCCGAGCTGATGCGGCTGGCGTTAAAGCTCGAAGGCATCATTCGCAACGTCGGCATGCATGCTGGTGGTGTGTTGATTGCGCCGGGGCCGTTGACGGATTTCACGCCGCTGTATGTGGCGGACGGTTCGGCATCATTTGTCAGCCAGTACGACAAAGACGACGTCGAAGCCGTGGGACTGGTGAAGTTTGACTTTCTTGGTTTGACCACCCTGACGATCATTGAAGAAACGCTGAATCTGATCCGTGGCAATGCGCTTGAGCCGGAGCACCGGCAATTTAATTTACAAACCATTCCACTCGACGACAAACCGTCGTACGATATTTTTTCGCGCGGCAGCACCACCGCCATATTCCAGTTTGAAAGTCGCGGCATGCGTGATCTCATCATGCGCGCCAAGCCCAGATCAGTCGAAGATTTGACGGCGTTGAATGCGTTGTATCGTCCCGGTCCGATGGATCTCATTCCGGATTATTTGAATCGCAAGACGGGCAAGGAGATGGTGAGTTATCTTGATCCGCGAGTTGAACCGGTGTTGTCGCCAACCTGCGGCATCATGGTTTATCAGGAACAGGTGATGAAGATCGCCCAGGTTATTGGCGGTTATTCACTCGGCGGTGCCGATTTGCTGCGACGGGCAATGGGCAAGAAAAAGCCCGAGGAGATGGCCCAGCATCGCGGAATTTTCAACGAGGGCGCGCAAAAAAATGGCGTCAAGGCGAGCGTCGCCAATGAGTTGTTTGATTTTATGGAGAAGTTTGCCGGCTA
>JANPNU010000479.1:0-3355 GCA_031427615.1 Burkholderiales bacterium | reverse complement strand
CATATTGTGAATAACACACCCCCGCCATAAATATCCCCATCCGACATCCGGTGGGGTTTTTTATTTCTGCTGTGGTGCTTATTAAAATTCCACTCACTATCGGTCACACCATGCCACTGCGTCAGCACACGTTTTTCTATTTGGCAGGCAAGCTGGGTTTGTGTGTGGTGTTTGCCGCGCTGATTTCGCCTGTGATGGCCCAAAACAACAACGCAGCCGATGCGGAAATCGTCGTGACGGCCACCCGCCAACCCCTCAGCATCCTGGCGGTACCGGCTGCCCTCGATGTGGTGAATGCGGAAAAATTGCGCACCACGTTGCCGGCCGTGGACATCAGCGAATTTTTGTCGCGGGTGCCCGGCCTGAATATTCAGAATCGCCAAAACTACGCGCAAGACACACAAATTAGCACGAGAGGATTTGGTGCTCGTGCGACGTTTGGTATTCGTGGCATCAAGCTATTTGTGGATGACATCCCCGTCACCATCCCGGACGGGCAGGCGCAGGGCGCGCTGATTCCACTCGACGCCATGACCCGTCTGGAGGTGTTGCGTGGACCGTGGGCGGTGGGTTACGGCAATGCCGCCGGCGGGGTGATCGCCGCGAGTACATCATCAACAATCAATCAAACTACCACCAATATTGTCGCGCGAAGTTTACGCGGTGCGGACGGGCTGAGTGTGGACAGTATGGTTGCGATCATGCCGCCGATAACCGGCTGGTTCGATGCGGTCGGCAGAGTCGGCGGATTATTTAGCCACCAACAATTCGCCACCGATGGATTTCGCGATCACAGCAAAACGATTCGCGATCACAGTTATTTGCGGGTGGATTCGTCTCTCACGCCAACGGCCACATTGATGTTAACGGCCAATATCATTGATCAACCCGAAAGCCAGGATCCGCTGGGGATCACGCGTCAGCAGCTCGACCAAAATCCGCGCCAAGCCGGCACCAATGCTGAATTGTTTAATAGCCGGAAATCGATTCAACATCGGCAGTTTGGTGGCGTATTTGCGGACAATCTGGCAGACATGAGCGCAAAAATAATCGTTTATGGCGGCTCCCGCAGCATCACCCAATATTTGACGACACCGGTCACGGCGCAGGCGGCCGTCACCAGCGCGGGCGGCGTCATTGTTTTGGACCGGGACTTTAGTGGGGTTGGTTTACGGCTGGCGCAGCAGCGATCCCCCATCAACTGGAGTGTGGGGGTCGATGTGGATCGTGCAGTGGATGCCCGTCGCGGTTATGAAAATTTTGTACGGGACGGCAGTCAGTTGCGATTGGGGGTCATTGGCAACAAGCGCCGCGATGAAACCAACATCCAGCAGGGCGTGGATATTTACGGGCAGCTCAGCGCGCCAATCAGCGGGTCGTGGCGCGCCCATGTGGGTGCCCGCCAAAGCCAACTCAAGTTTTTGGTTCGTGATCACTTTGTCCGACCAGGCAATGGTGATGATTCCGGCAACGCCAAATTTGCTGCGTTTTCACCCGCCGTTGGCGTGGTACGCACGCTTGATGGCGATAACACGCGCGCGTCGATATACCTCAATCTTGGTCGTGGATTTGAAACACCAACAGCGTCGGAAATGGCCTATCGGCAAGATCAGGCATCTGGGCTGAATCTGGATTTAATACCCAGTCGCAACTACCAATTTGAAATGGGTCATCGGCATCAAGTTGCGAATTTTTCGTCCAGCGTGACCGCGTTTCTCATCCAAAGTCGCAACGAAATTGTGCAATCGTCGGTATCGGCCGGACGCTCGAATTTTCAGAACGCTGCCCGAACGTCGCGTTATGGTGTCGAGACCTCGATATCATGGCGACCGAGCGCGGCATGGGAGACGACCTTTGCGTGGACCAGCATGCGCGCCAGCGTGGTCACTGGATACGTTGCCGGTGCAGGCGCGGGCGTACGGGACGTCGCCGCCGGTTCATTGTTACCGGCGGCACCCCGGCAGAATTTGTTTGCGGAGTTGGCTTGGCGGCGCAATCTGCCCGGTTGGTCGGCGGTGTTGGCATTGCAGGCGCGATCACGGATGGCGGTTGATGATATTAATTCGGCATTTGCTGCCGGTTACACAACGCTCGCAGCCAGTATCAATTTTCGGCATACGCTCATGGTTGGAACCCAGCCGTTTGAGCTCGATACCTTTGTTCGCATCGATAATGTATTTGATCATGCCTATGTGGGTAGTGTCATTACCAATGAGGCAAATCAGCGCTACTACGAACCATCGCCGGGCCGCCGCGGGCTGCTGGGGTTGAATGTGCGCTGGCGATTCTAATGCCGCAGGGTAAAATTTGTTTTTGCAACAAACCTTTTTTTTGACAACGGAACAATCATGAAACTACTGACTATTGCAATTTCCAATTTGACCGCGCTGGTGTTGTCGATGCATTCGTGGGCGCAATCGCCGTCGGCAGAGTCCACAAAAACCTTTGAGACCGAGCAATACAATGTTCGTGCGGTCACGGTTGTGAGCGGCCTGAAAAATCCGTGGGCAGTGGCGTTTTTACCGGATGGCCGTATGCTGGTGACCGAACGGTCTGGCACCATGCGGATAGTGGATGGTGGCAAGCTGGTAGCCGCGCCGATTGAGGGCCTGCCCAAGGCAACCGAATTTGGTCAGGGCGGTTTGATGGATGTGGCGTTACATCCAAAGTACGCTGACAACGGTTGGATTTACTGGACATACAACGCCGTCGAGGGCGGTCTGCACGGCACCGAAGTGGCCCGTGGCAAATTGGCCGGGACCCGCGAAAAACCGGCCATGACCAATGTGCAGGTGCTGTTCAAAATGTCGCCGAAATCGGATCGTGGCTTTCACTTTGGTTCGCGAATCGTGTTTGATCGTGAGGGTTATTTATTTGTGACCTTTGGTGATCGCGGCGACAGCCCGGCCAAGGGTGCGGCGCAACGTTCGCAGCAACTCAATGATCACGCCGGTAAATCCATACGATTGTTCGACGATGGCCGGGTCCCGCCGGACAATCCGTTTGTCAAAATAAAAGATGCCAAGCCGGAAATTTTCACGTTCGGCAATCGCAATATGCAAGGCGCGGCATTGAACCCATTAACCAACAAAGTCTGGACCAATGAACACGGTCCACAAGGTGGGGATGAAATTAATATTCTCACCGCTGGCACCAATTACGGTTGGCCGGTGATTACCTATGGCGTTAACTACGGCGTCGGCACAAAAATTGGCGAAGGCACCGAAAAATCCGGCATGGCACCGCCGCTGTTGCAGTGGACCCCGTCGATTGCGGTATCCGGCATGGCGTTTGTCGGCAGTGATGGCAATGGCGGTGCCCGTGTTTCGAATTTCCCGAAATGGCAGGGCAATGT
>JANPNU010000478.1:0-2506 GCA_031427615.1 Burkholderiales bacterium | reverse complement strand
GTCAGCAGCCCATCCAGCGCGGGCATGGCAACCGGCATGGCAAAGCCGGGTGGGGGGATCAAATCAGCGATGAGCAGAGTGATGTGACGGGTGGTGTGCATAATGCCGGTGGGATCGGAAAAAACACGGCAAATGCCGCCAACCAAGTCTGAACGATATCCGAATTATCCCGTCTTTTATGGCACACTCACACAACTTTTTATTCGCGATCACGACTTGAAATCTCTTCCCCTTTTTATTGGCCTGCGTTACACCCGCGCCAAAAACAGCGAAACCCGACGCAACAGTTTTGTATCGTTCATTTCCCTCGCCTCGATGTTGGGGATCGCGCTCGGCATCGCCGCATTGATCACCGTGATGTCGGTAATGAATGGTTTTCAAAAAGAAGTGCGTGCAAAAATGATCGGTGTCGCATCGCATATCCAAATCAATGGTTTTGAAACAGGCCTGTCAAACTGGCAAAAATTGGTGGTTGATACCAAAGCGCAGCCGGATGTGATTGGTGTTGCGCCGTTCGTGAACGGCCAGGGGCTGCTCGCCATTGGTCAAAGCATCCGTGGTGTGGGTGTGCGTGGAATTGACCCGATCAAGGAAGATGACGTATCGGATATTGGCAAACAAATGCGTATTGGCAAACTCACCGATCTTCGTGAGGGCGAGTACGGCATTGTGATTGGTGGCGAATTGGCACGGGCGCTGGGGGTGAATGTCGGCGCCAAATTGCAATTGACGACACCACAGCTTTCGATGACACCGGCCGGCATGATGCCGCGTTTTCGCAGCTTTACCGTGGTTGGCGTGTTTTCATCCGGTCACTATGAATACGACCTGAATCTGGCGCTGATCAATCTGCGTGACGCGCAGATATTGTTTCGCATGGATGAAAATGTCAGTGGCCTGCGCGTGAAGGTTGCGGACCTCAATCACGCCCGCAAAATCGCCCGCCGACTGCATGACACCTTAAAAGTGGATGGTTATGTGCAGGATTGGACCGCGCAAAACGTCACTTACTTTCGCGCCGTTGAAATCGAAAAACGCATGATGTTTATCATCCTCACACTGATCATTGCCGTCGCCGCGTTTAATTTGGTCTCGACGTTGGTGATGGTGGTGCGCGACAAACATCCCGACATCGCCATCTTGCGCACACTCGGTGCCTCACCCGGCATGGTTATGAAAATCTTTGTCGTACAGGGTGCCATTGTTGGCGTGATCGGCACCATTATCGGTGTGGTGGGCGGTGTGTTATTGGCCCTCAATATCGGTGCGATCCTTAATTTTGCCGAGTCGGCGTTGGGGTTGCCAAAGCTGCTGTCACCGGAAGTTTATTTCCTCACTTCGCTACCGAGTGATTTGAAATGGGCGGACGTGTGGGTGACGGCTGTCATTTCATTGACGCTGTCGTTTATCGCCACTTTGTATCCAAGTTATAACGCCTCCAAAGTGAATCCGGCCGAGGCACTGAGATATGAATAATACGACCGCAAGCCCGGTATTGGCCTGTACCGGCCTGACCAAAATATTTGTCCAGGGCGGCTTGAATGTCAATGTATTACGCGGGATTAATCTGGCCATCAATCAGGGCGAGACGGTCGCCATTGTCGGTGCCTCCGGGTCCGGCAAATCAACCTTGCTGCATATTCTCGGCGGGCTGGATGCACCCACCTCCGGCGGGGTCGCACTATTGGGTGCACGCATGGATCAACTCACCCCGGTCGCACAAGGCGCGTTGCGCAACAAGGCGCTCGGGTTTGTTTATCAGTTCCATCATTTGCTCGCCGAATTTAGCGCGCTGGAGAATGTCGCCATGCCGCTTTGGATCGGTGCCGATGTCAGAAATCTTTCGGGCATTGAATGCAGGCAACATGCCGCTGACATGCTCAACGAAGTCGGCCTGTCCCATCGTCTGCATCACAAACCGGGCGAGTTGTCAGGAGGCGAGCGCCAACGTGTTGCCGTCGCCCGTGCCCTGGTGACCCGTCCCGCCTGTGTGCTCGCCGATGAACCCACCGGCAATCTGGATCGTGGTACCGCGGACCATGTGTTTGATTTGATTTTGCAATTAAACGCAAAAATTGGCACCGCGCTGGTGATGGTGACGCATGACCCGACACTGGCGGCACGGATGCAGCGCACGCTGGTGTTGACGGATGGGGTGTTGGGTTAAACGTTTTTGAGTTGACAAAACATTAATCGTTGTCAATCTGACAGAGCGTGCATTTGCGTTTGCGCGACGAGGAATCTCATCCCGTCGCACCACACCAACGGCCAATATTACCCAATGTTGCCGGATGAGATTCCTCATAAAAACCCGTTCGGAATGACATATTTGCAGGGTGGGCAAGTTTCATCTGCCCACGCGGGTTTGCGTGGTGATTCTGATGGTTCGTGGGCACGCGGCGCTTTGCCCACCCTTGATAAACCGTGATTTGTAGGGTGGGCAAGTTTCACCTGCCCACAATCCATCAGCGCATGTTATGGACAATCACGGATTGACCATCCACCC
>JANPNU010000477.1:0-7518 GCA_031427615.1 Burkholderiales bacterium | reverse complement strand
AGTCCGCGTGCCCATTGGAGTCACACAGGCTCTGAAACTTGATCAAAACCCTCTTCAACCACTTCGATAAATCGGGTGTTGGGCGTGAATAACGATTTCACACTCGGCCGATCCACACCATTCAACAGGAACACGTCATTGGTCAAGCCTTTCAGCTTGGTCATGAATTCCTGATTGTATATATCACCCTGCTTTTGCACCAATGCAATGGCCACCCGGTTGGCACCGCCGAATACAGTTTCATATTCCTTGTATACCTTCATATACGGATGTTTCAGCGGCACCATCTTGTTAAAACCGGCGTCAACTTCCAATTTGCTGGCGGAGAACAGAAAGCCTACCGTCATCACGCCGAAAACGATCAACCACATCCTGCGGTGATTAAAAATGAGCGCGGAAAATTTACTGATGATGTTTTGTAGTGTCATATTGGTTTCGCGTCAGGACGATACGATTAGATTGATTCGGATTGCTTTGGGCGGTGCCCTAGATTCAAAGTGAGACGACGTGATTACTTTTTGCCCGGAGTGGCGAGCACCACCATGCGGGCACCGGACTCACCAACAATCAACAACGAATTGGCGGCGCCCGGTACCGGAGCGGCCAGCGCCTTGATGGTGTGCGAATCCAACAGTGAAAATGTTTTTCCGCCATTTTTTGATAACAACACCACACCGGAGAGTCCGGCCAACACAATTGAGCCATCGGCTAATTTGGTTGATCCCATCATCGAAGACTTGGTGGGAGCCTCAACCTGCAGCCAAGACTGCAAATTGACGTCTTTAGAACGATAAATATTGCCGCGCAAGCCGTAAATAATCACCGCTCCGTCGTCCGCCAAAACGGCACCAAAAAACGATCCTTTGTAAGGAGAGGCCACACGTGCCCATCGTTTGCCGTTGTCGTCAGATTTCAGCATCATGCCAGCCTCACCGGCAATGAATAATTTATTTGGGCCGAGTTTGATGATGGCGTTGAGGTGACGGTCGCTGTCCAAGGATTTCATTGGTTCGTCATCAAGATCCACCGCGGCAGCCTTGCCGCCGACTTTGCCTCGTTTACCGGTTGACTTCGGCAGAGTGACCTCCGGAATAATTTTGCGCTCGGTCCAAGTTTTGCCGGCATCAACGGTTTCGTAATACGCCCCGTAGGCGCCGACGGCAAATCCTGTATGGGTGCCGGTAAAAAGAATGTCCATCAAGGGCCGCTGGTCATTGGCCTTTGTATGGGTTCGACCCCATTCGTTGCCCATATCGGTCGATTTTAGAATCACCGAATCATGGCCGACTGCCCACACGGTGTTGACGTCGGAAAAATGAACAGCATTCAACAACGGCAAATTTAGCGGCGATTTTGCCCGCGTCCATGTATCCCCATTGTTATCGGTGATTAAAATATAGCCGCGGTCTCCGACCGCGACGATTCGATTGCCTTGGCGGGTAGCGTCCGTCAACAATAATCGCGAAACAGTCTGTTTGGAAACGGGCCCAGACGCCGGTTGGATCGCCGGATTGATCTGTGCGGCGAGTTGAAACGGCATTGCGCCCGCCATGACCGCAACAGCGAAGGCGGCAACACATGAGCGGCCGTTGAGAGCAGGATTTTTCATGATGATGTTTTTTAATTAAACAAGACTGATTAACAGAATACACCAGCCGCTCAGGTTGTGACATCGCGCTCAGGGGCACGCCTTAGAAACGTCATGTCGGCATGCATAACCAGCAACGCACATCGGACTGGACAATCTGGATCGACGACACAAACAAAACGGGGACAACACCGATGGTTGTCCCCGCCTTGATAAAAACGATCTACTCCTAAACTCAGCGATGAACTGCGATTAGCGTATGCCTTTACTGCGCAGGCTTTGCGGCGTGTAGTCACCGGCGGTGCGCTTAATCGGCTCGTAAATCTTGCTCTCTTCTGAACGCAGGCCCATTGCGATGTAACGGCGGGATTGCAGATCATGGTGAACTTCAATGGTGCCAAACCACATTGGCACGTTGTACCAATTTTCGCTGTGTAACTCAGCAAAACGCCAGAGTTGGCCGCGACCGTCGTACTTGTCAACCATCACCACGTTCCATGAGTCTTCATCAATGAAAAATGTACGGCGTGAATAGATGTGTGATGTACCGGCCTTCAACTTGGCATCAACCACCCAGACACGGTGCAATTCATAACGGGTCAAATCCTGATTGATGTGACCCGGCTTTAACAAATCCGAATATTTCAATTTTGGATCGGTCAGGCGATACGAATTGTATGGGATGTACATTTCGCGTTTGCCAACGAGAGTCCAGTCAAAACGATCGGTGGCACCGTTATACATTCCGAAGTCATCGTTGGTACGCAAACCGTCGGCGGCAGTGCCGGGATTGTCATAGGCGACGTTTGGTGCCAAACGAACACGACGCTGACCCGGGTTATAGGTCCACGCCGAGCGTGGTTCCTGTGCTTGGTCAACGGTATCTTTTACCAACAGGATTTGGCCGGCCAATCGTGCTGGCGCGGTCACTTCCTGCAAATAGTTCAGAATCAGGTTTGGTTCGCGTTGCGCCGGTGTTTTGCTCAAATTACCGTAGGCCAAATCATATTCATATTCAAATTTTACCAATGCATAGTCACCAGATGCGGTGACAGCCGCTTGTGCCCAGTGCTGGGCAAAGGTGTCACCCTTGTAATGCAACTGCATATTCCAAATGACTTCCAGACCATTCTTCGGGATCGGGAAAGGCGTGCCACCGGTACAGCCGGTCACACCATTGCCACCCGTGGACAGCTTGGCTTTGGCTGCGCAATCCTTGGTTTCTTTGTAATGCCCTTCCGGATAGGCCGCTGACCGACGCGACTGATAAACCGGCATTTTATAATTTGGATACTGCTTCATCATCGCCATTTGGCCGGGGGTCAAGTTTTCTTTGTGCTTGTCCATGTTGGCCGCATTGATGGTGAACGACACTTTGTCCGCGGAAAATGGATCGGGGTAATGACCCTGTGCCTTGAAACTCACACCAGCCGGCACTTTTGTCAAACCACCATCCCATGCCGGAATCGTGCCCGCAGCATTGCCGGCTTTTTCCGCACCCATCGGGGTCAAGGTGGTGCCTAATTTGGCGAGGTCAGCGGCAGCCAGCTGGGCGTAGCCGGCGGTTGAAATTGCCAATGCACCCAAGCCCGCCGACACATATGCTACGAGTCGTTTCGCTTTCATTATTACTCCTCCAAAAATTATTGGTCTCAAAACGGATGTTGCCCGCAGAACAACACTCTGCGAAACACGGGCCGGCATTTTGATATGAAATGCCGGCCGCAAAATTCGAAGTACGTAATACAAATTAGAACGAATACGATACGACCAGCGAGAAGAAGTCACGGTCTTTCACCGGGTTGGCTGTGGAACAGAATGATGCCCCCTGAACCGGAATCTGCAGTCCCAACGTGGTTTGTGCCGGGCTGACAATGGTGTCCGTGCCGCAAAATGTCCGGCCACCAAAATAATTGGTATAGGACAAATCGACGCTGAACTTTCGCTGGTATTCAAAGTTGGCACCCAGTGAAACCGACTTCACGCCCTCGTTAAAGGACTGTGAAACACCTTTGATGTCATGATTAAACGCAATGCGTGGCGCAAAATTTGCACCCATGATGGCGTTCGCGTATTCCAGTCGGCTGACCAAACGGTAACCGTAAGCAGACTCCGTCATGTAACCGTCGGTTTGCCGGGACCCGGCCTGCGACGCAATGTTGCCTTGCGAGGTTCCAGGCAAAAATACGGCCGGGCCGTTGTACTTGATGTCCTGACGTAAGCCGTGAAATTTGTTGTAGCCAAACTCGCCAACAATCACCAACTGGTCGGCGCGAAAAATAGACGGAACTGACTTGGTACCGGTAATCTGGAATTGGCTCATCTTGGCACGATCCCAGCCTCGCTGGTAGGTGCCGTTAGGAACGAGGCCGGCAGCAGACGCACCAAACGGCAACGACGCACTCACCGTACCAGGGATGGTCAGGAAACCGGTATTGAGGTTAGGCGCACCCAATGCGGCCAGCAGCAATTCAGGCGTGGCGTATTGGATTGGCTGATTTGGACGATACGAGTACTCACCTTGTAACGCAATCCCCATTGGCCCCTGGGTATTAAAGCTGAAGCCGCTCAGACGAATATTTTCAGGATACTCGGCAAAATAGGATGCGGTGCTGGTATGTCCGACGGGTACGCCCAATGGTCCGCCGGTTAAAGCAGAAGTGACCGTTCCCTTGACGCCTGAGAAAAATGGGATGCGGCTATGGTAGTTAATGTAGTACAGCGCAAATTCGGTATTGTTAAAGTTTGACGCCAGGTAACGAAGCGCCACACCATATTGCCCATGATCCGATGGCGTTCTGTCAGCACCACGCATCGCCCAAACCTGCGCAGATGGATGAAACGGTCCGTGTAAGGCCTGCGCGGTTGCACCGACGCCTGGCGTTTGTAATGGCAACGGGTTAATTGCACGCACACCCGTCAAATCACCACGACGGCCAAAGCCAACAAACACACGGTCTGAATCGTCGGACGCAAAGTCGTTATTGCTCCAATATGATCCGCGTGGATCAAGTTTTGTTTTGTCGTGATTAAACTGAACAAACGCTTCCAAGCTGGCGGCCTTGGTCAATTCCAATGAACCCCACACGCTGGCAGTCGGCAAAAACGCTTCTTTTAATTCCGCACCAGGTGTCCGCAATTTGACCAGATCGACCGAGTTGATCACGTTGATGCCGCCGGGGATAAAGGTTGACTCACCCCATGAAATAACCTGATTACCGGCACGCATGCTCAGATTTTTGCCACCCACTTCAAAACTCTTGGTGATAAACGCGTCAAGAATGCGTGCATCCTGCCCCATGCGTTTTTTAGCCAGTGTACCGAGCTCACTTTTGTTGCGATTTGCGAAGTCAACAAAATAGGTTCCACGAATCAACAGACCCCAATCCTGCCACTTGGCGGACAACTCATGGGTGCCTTTTACGACATTGGCAAAGGCGTCATTTTTTTTGTAGTTGCGTGTGCCATCATCTTCGTTGACCGAACGTGATGTGCCACCATTGGCAATACCGATCAAGCCTTTATCGGCGTCACTGGCGCGAATTGAAAGGCCATATGAAAAAGTGGAGTCAAAACTTCCGGCGATGCCGCTGTCAAACTTGAATTGTGCTGCCGACGCGCTGCCGGCAATGGCCAAACCGACAGCAAGTGCCGACAGTTTTAATACCGGGGCTAAAAATACGCGTGATGAATATGCTGTTGACATCTCTTTTTCTCCTTGACGGGTGTGACTATTTAAATTTGGTCAAACGTATTACAAACTAAACTCGACCGTCGCAATAATTATTGCGCCATTAAAAATATCAATTGTAGTAACTAATTCTTATATGCCTGCATCTTACCCGAAAAGGTCGCCATAAGTGTTGTATTCCCACACGGTTTTGGCGCCAAAACAAATGCGGCGGCGCACAAAAAAACCCATTGGTCATTAATATTTTCTGGTCGGAAATTTTGGCTCCGACAAGATCAACCCAACGTTTTATAAGGCTTCGAAAAGTCCGGCAGCACCCATGCCCGTGCCGATACACATGGTCACCATTCCCCACTTTTGTTTGTTGCGCCGCATACCGTGAATTAACGTCGCCGTGCGAATGGCACCGGTCGCACCGAGTGGGTGGCCGAGTGCAATCGCACCGCCTTGCGGATTCACCCGATCCGGGTTCAGACCCAGCTCCTTGATAACCGCCAACGCCTGCGCGGCAAAGGCCTCGTTTAATTCAATCCAACCCAAATCGTCCTGGTGCACACCGGCTTGTTTCAATACTTTGGGGATGGCTTTGATCGGCCCGATTCCCATGATTTCAGCGGGCACACCAGCAACGGCGAATGAATGAAACTTGGCCAGTGGCGTGATGTTGTATTTTTTCAGCGCGCGCTCAGACATCAGAATAACGGCGCCGGCGCCGTCCGACATTTGCGACGAATTGCCCGCGGTGACGCTACCGCGTGCAGCAAAAACTGTCTTGAGTTTCGCGAGTGATTCAATTGTTGAATCCGGGCGCGGCCCTTCATCTTGATCTGCCAATTTCTTTTTGTGTTTGACTTCCCCGCTGGCAAAGTCAGGTGACGCCGTATCAATTTCATAGGCGACGATTTCATCGCGAAACAAACCGTCTGCGATTGCCTTGGTTGCTTTCTGGTGCGACGCCACCGCAAAGGCATCCTGTTGTTCGCGCGTGATCTGCCACTGCTTGGCAACGTTTTCCGCCGTAATACCCATGCCATAGGCGATGCCGATGTTGGCATTATTGGCAAACACGTTTTGATTGAGGGCAATTTTATTGCCCATCATCGGCACCATCGACATGCTTTCCGTACCCGCGGCAATCACCACGTCGTCATCACCGAGTCGAATGCGATCTGCGGCCATGCTCACCGCCTGCACACCGGACGAACAAAAACGATTAATGGTCACGGCCGGCACGCTGTCCGGCAATCCAGCCAGCAACACACCAATGCGCGCCACGTTCATGCCCTGTTCACCCTCCGGCATGGCGCAACCGACAATCACGTCGCCGATATCATGCGGATCCAGCCCCGGCACCTGCGCGATGGCAGCGCGCAAAACATGCGCGAGCATGTCATCGGGCCGGACATTTTTAAACATGCCACGTGGTGCTTTACCGACCGGCGTCCGGACCGCGGCAACAATGTAGGCGTCTTGAATTTGTTTGCTCATTTTGCATCTCCTGATTACATGTCATCCCTGCAAAAGCGGGGATCAAATTTTTTCGTGCGCAGTGTTACATCTGGCAGTACGTTTCGAAATGTCGGCCGTTAATTCCGCAACGGCTTGCCGTTTTTCAACATGAACGCAATTCGTTCCTGCGTCTTGGGCATTTTTGCCAACTCACAAAAATGTTTGCGCTCCAAATCAAGCATCCATTGTTCGGTGACCAGGGTGCCCGGTTCGACCATGCCGCCACACAATACTTCTGCAATTCGTGACGACACCTCGTAATCGTGATCGGAAATGAACCCTCCCTCTTTCATGTTGATCAACATCATCTTCATGGTGGCCACACCCGTGTAGCCCGCCACCGGAAATGGCGCAGCCGGCAACGGCGGACGAAAGCCGCCATCCGCCATGGCGCGCGCCTCGGCGAGTGCGACAAACAACAATTCGTCCTTGTTAAAAATGATGCGATCGGACTCGCGCAAATAACCCATCTCCCTGCCATGTTCCGCGCTTTTTGACACCTCGCCCATCGCCATCCGCATAAATACTTTTTGTAAATGTGGCATCACATCACCACCGCCCGCACTGATCGCCGAACGCAACGCCAATTCTTTACAGCCGCCACCTGCGGGTAACAACCCCACCCCGGCTTCCACCAGGCCAAGGTAACTTTCGAGCGACGCCACAACTTTGTTCGAGTGCATCACGAATTCACAACCACCACCGAGCGCCAGTCCATCGACTGCCGACA
>JANPNU010000476.1:0-3580 GCA_031427615.1 Burkholderiales bacterium | reverse complement strand
ACCACCACCGAAGAGGATTACCACTGGTCAGTGGCATGCATCCACGAAAGCGGCCACGACATTTATGTCGCTGACTTCACCCACCTCGGTGTCTATGCCTGCCGCATTTTCGTTCCGGGCATGTCCGAGATTTACCCGAACGAAGAGCTGCAATGGGAGAACAACACCGTCGGAAATCTGGTGCGCCCGGCGATCTTGCGCTTGCCTGAGCTGAGCCAGGATGAGAGCCGGGCGCTGCTCGATGTTTTTGCTGAACTTGATCTCGCCGAGAACCTGCCCATCACCACACTCATCGGCCTGGCAGCCGATGCGGGCACGGCGTGGGTGGATTTGCGTGTGGGCGAGCTGAAGGCGCTGCTGGGTTTGGCGGCAGGCGACGCCGATGCGGCGCTCGATGGCTGTGCGTGGATCAGCCAGTTTGGGCAATTGGGCGAGGCGCGTGCGCGGGTCTATCGGTGCATTGAAAATATCTTGCAGCTTGAGGATGCGAAGCGTTACGACGCGAATTTGCTGCTGCTGTTTGGTGCCGAAACGCTGCGGCAGGCCTATGCGCTGGTGAATCGGCAGGAGCAATTTTTTGGGTTGAATACATTGGGTGCGGATATGCAGGGGAGTGCGATGCATGGACGACTGCTGGTGGCTTATGAAAAAGTGCAGAGCCACAAGGAGCGTGAGACAGCCTGGGCTATAGATAGTCGTCCAACGTGATTATTTCTTGCCCACCCCCTGAATTAATGAGTATCAATTTGGTGAATATAACTGCGCAACAAGGTGCCTGCCTCACTGCCAAGGTGAAGAAAACGACAACCAAAACGACGCATACTTTCCCCCATTCCATCCTTAAAGTCTAAACTATGCCGAATCTCCACTGCGATACATAATTTTCCTACACCCGGCATATCCAGTATGCATTCACGCAACACAGTTCCAGGATCAAAGTTTTGTTTGTTACCCGTCATCTCGAAAGAACAACCACCACAGCTAATGTCAACGACACGACTTTGAAGCGGCTCGGGCTGGTCCGCAAGAGAAAGCAGTAAAGTCGCAGCGACAAGTTCATCAGTTTTGGCGCGGTAGTTCTCGCGACGCTCTAAACCAACAAGAGCCGCGGGCAGGTGTATTCGAAGTGCAGGCCGATTTTGAAACAAGGTTTGACTTGCGCGCCACGTTTTGAATTGAATCTTAATTTGCTTCTGGTAGGCTTGTATCTCAAGTGTGTCTGCAGCACATACTGCATCAGCAAGCCGCATATCTGAACCAGCATCCAACACGACCTCTTCCAACTCGGCTTCAACCGCAACGATGTGCGTCATCACGAACTTTTGGTGGCCTTCGTAAAAAACAGTCAAGGGTACATTCTCCGTGGCCAGTATGCGCAAAATTGCGACGATATCGTCCTTGGTATCGACATAATATTGCTTGGCCGTGTCGTCATTATTTGTGTGCATGGCAAATTATATCTTGGCGGCTGGAAACAAGTTGTGTTACATGCATAGTACGGCAACAAGTTAAATTTTTTTTACATTTTGAGCCAGACTCTGGTGCACCCCCATTTGCCGCTTTCCAATTCTCACGGGCTCATGCGATTGCACAGCGGCGGCGTGCCGAACGTTTCGCAAAATACACGGTACAGCTCCCGCTCAATCCAGTACCGTAGCCTGGATGAAGCGCAGCGAAATGCGGGAGTAATGCCGAATCATCGCCAGTTTCCGCATTACCCCCGGCTTCAAGCATGCCGGGGTCGGCCGCCCAAGGTCAAGTATTGGCGCGCCTTTCCGGGCCTTTTCTGCCTGTGAAGCCCGCTAAATGGCAATCTGCGCTCCATGCCCGCTGCCGGCTATTGTGGCGCTGCCAACGTCAATTCGCGCAAGGGCTGGGGCCGTGAAATTCCGAAGCCCTGCGCAAAATCCACGCCCAGTTCGCGCAGCCTGGCGATGGTCTCGTCGTCTTCGACGCA
Source organism: Burkholderiales bacterium (assembly GCA_031427615.1). Classification (GTDB taxonomy): domain Bacteria; phylum Pseudomonadota; class Gammaproteobacteria; order Burkholderiales; family Usitatibacteraceae; genus UKL13-2. Next base: position 1,623 of record JANPNU010000476.1, on the reverse strand, counting down.
CTCCGCGATCGTGCGGATGCGCATGGTGTGCGCGACCTGGTTGATCGCTTTCACCCGCGCCAGATCGACGGGATTGCGCAGCAGGTTCAGAATCATGCTGCTATCGATTTTGAGCCAATCCACCGGCAGTTGTTTGAGGAGTTCGAACGAGACGATATTGCGGCCGAATCCGCTGAGGGCAAACCGGCATCCGGCCCCTTTCAACTGGGCGATGAAACGCGCCGCTTCTTTGGGCCATTGCATTGCCGCCGTTTCCGTGAACTCGAAACATATGATCGAGCCCGGTATGCCGTGGGTCAGAAGCTGCTCACGCACGTATTGCGGAAAGTCGGGATCGAGAATGGTTTCGGCCGCAACATTGATGCTGTAGCCCGCGCGTCGCCGCGAGGCGTCGGCGAGTACCCAGTCAAGCAGGTTGCGCACCACCCATCGATCGAGGTCGGGAAGCAATCCATGTTGCTCCGCAATCGGCAGGAATGAGCCAGGAGGCATCAGGCCATTCTCTTCCCCCGTCAGCCGCAGCAGGATTTCGTGGAATGGCTTCGGCTTCGACACCGGCGCCAATGCAATGATGGTCTGGCAGTACAGGCAGAATTCATCCTGGTCGATCTCGGCATTGAGGCGTACCGCCGAATCATCCCAACCCGTCAATTCCTCGGCCATGGCGCTGACATACATGCGCTGCTCCGCGCTCCTGGCCGCCGTCGCGCTTTGCATCGCGCCTGGTGGCGGCAGGTTGGCTGCCGCCACCAGCGCGTCCTGCGGGATGGTGATATCGGTAAGCATCATGAATACCCCTTGCACCTGGCCAGCATCGCCGAACTGCGGAAGATATTGCGCCAGCAGCCGAAACACGCCGCCGTTCAATCGTGCCTCCGGGCGCACGGCGTGGATGTTGTTGCCGGCGAATGCGGCCATAAGATCGCCTTCGATTTCAGCATAGGCCTCATTGCCAAAAACTTCACGTAAGGGGTACCCATCGATTTGATTGGCAGCCCGGTCGAGCCATTGACGAAAATCGCGGTTATGCGAGGTGATGCGTTGCTCCATATCGATATGCACCAGCATCACCGGTATCGAGTCGTAACCGGACTTGACGTCTTTCGACGCCAGGGCATGGTCGGCCCGCAATCGAAGCCGGGTTTCGCGCCCCAGCTTTTCCTTGACGGACGACAATTGCGCGGTGCGGCGCGCAATCATCCAGTCGGCGCGCGCCGATCGGGTCGCCATGGCGAGGACCGCCGCCATGAGAATTCCGCTGAGGAAAGTCACCCACTGAAGATCGAGCCGGGTCAGGTACATGGTTCCGAGCAGCAGCACGACAATGACCAGTGTCCCTGCCGCACCGAAATACGGTGCCAACCTGATAAATGCCCGGGCCATTTTCCCGGGTTTGGCTCTTTTCCGCTGCGCCGGTTCTGTGTCGATCTCATCCGCATCAGACAACAGGAAGGGGGGGGTCAAGCCCATCTTCTACACCGTTTTGTAAAACTCTCTTCTGATTCATGTAATTGCATCAGTAGTGTCCGGTTGAGAATGGGGGGTACCTTGTTGAAAGCCAATAATGGTGCGGCTTCCCGGGATTGTCAAGGTGTAGCCTCTTCCAATGACACATGAGCCTGG
>JANPNU010000475.1:0-1858 GCA_031427615.1 Burkholderiales bacterium | reverse complement strand
CGAGTTGACGTCCACCGAAACCAGTGCTTCGGTGTGGTCAATGATGATCGCGCCGCCGGAAGGCAGGGTCACATCACGACGATAGGCGGTTTCGATTTGATGCTCGATCTGGAAACGCGAAAACAACGGCACGTCGTCTTTGTACAGCTTGACCTTGTGTACGTTGGCGGGCATCACCGTCGACATGAACGACTGCGCCTGCTCAAAAATTTCCTGCGTGTCGACCAGAATTTCACCAATATCCGGCTGGAAAAGATCGCGAATGGCGCGCACCACCAAACTTGACTCAAGATAAATGAGTTCCGGGCCTTTAACATCGCGGCCGGCACCTTCGATGGCTTCCCACAATTGCAGCAGGTAATTTAAGTCCCACTTGAGTTCGTCCGCGCCGCGGCCGATACCGGCGGTACGGGCAATAACGGACATGCCTTCCGGCACATCAAGCTGGTCAAGTGTTTCGCGCAATTCGGCGCGATCTTCGCCTTCCACCCGACGGGAAACACCGCCGCCACGTGGATTGTTTGGCATCAGCACCAGATAACGGCCTGCCAGCGAAACATAAGTAGTGAGTGCCGCGCCTTTGTTGCCGCGCTCGTCTTTTTCGACTTGCACCAGTAATTCCTGGCCGACTTTTAGATTTTGTGCAATCCGTGCACGGGTACCGTCACCATCTTCACCCTGTACATATTCGCGGATGAGTTCCTTGAACGGCAAAAAGCCGTGACGCTCGGCACCGTAATCAACAAATATTGCTTCGAGCGAAGGTTCCACTCGGGTCACGCGGGCCTTATAAATGTTTGATTTTTTTTGTTCCTGTCCGGCGTGCTCGATATCGAGGTCAACCAGTTTTTGACCGTCGACAATTGCGACGCGAAGCTCTTCGGCTTGCGTGGCGTTAAACAACATTCTTTTCATTTTGAATCCTTCGTGCGCGCTCTGCCGGAAGTGTCAAGGCGGTGGCGGAAGGAAACGGGAGCGGGCAGGCGCGGCGGATGCCGCGATTGCTGATTGGATTCAATCAGTTGAAATTGGTCTAACCTCACCGATCATCACGCAATTCGCTGCCTTTTTAAGGCGCGGCTGACGATCTGCCCAAACTTCGATACTCACGTCCATCAAAGGACAAGCCACTTATTCGCGGCTTGGCATTTCCTGTGAGGTCACTTGCTGCGTAGGCGAGTTCGCCTGCGTATTGCTGGAATAGGGGCAATCAAAAATGATCAATCCGGTATTCACGTGACGTTTCTGGTTTCAAGCATGCCTTGTTATGTTATTCGGTGTCGCAAGTGACGCGACGTTGTCAAACACAAACAAGGACTGGGTTAAAAAAATCAACTACTGGCCAATCTACCGATTTTTGCAAAAACTGCAGAAGTGGCCAAACGGCGTCACTTGTGCAAAAACCAGCCAAAATTCCGTTTCGTTCACGCCGCCTGACCTGACCGTCTGTAAATCTTTGGATTTACAGCCCGACTGGCGTGCGTTGTTGTAGTGCATTTCGTTTACTATCGCTACTTACCAAGCGAACTTGCGGTGAGCGAAAACGACCGTCGTTTTCCGTATCAATGCGGCGAATTGATCTCTCTGGCAGTGGATTTAAGAAACTGCGCGGGGGATCATGACAACAAGACTGCACATTCGGGGCAAAGCGCGGTGAAATCGCAACAAGGCTTTTGTTTTACGGTGGCCGCGGACAGAAAAACTGCCAACGCTCGCCACGGTGAAACCTGAAGACCTGCTTTATAAATCAACGAGATAGCAGTATATCCGAAATGCCCCCTGTGTCCAAACCAGATAAACGTAGAAAAACCAGCACAAACATTTCAAGCCGCTTTCCGGATTCCGCCCGGCGTGTGGC
>JANPNU010000474.1:0-5647 GCA_031427615.1 Burkholderiales bacterium | reverse complement strand
GGCCTGAATGCGGATGGCACCGGTTATCGACTGGTGAGTTATGGCGCGGCAGGCAATGTGACCATCGACAAAGAAACCAGCTATGCGTTGGATGCGACCTATCACATCATGAGTGGCATCCTGACCACACTCGAAGCCGGCTATCGTTTTGCCGACCACGACCGTGATGCAACACGCTCGGGTCCAATGCGTCGCTCGTCAACCCTGCCGACGCCACCTGGCACCGGCTACACCAGCTATCCGGCCAATTTTGGCAACGGCTTGGGCGGCAACGGCTGGGACAACGGCGGGTTTTTCCTCACACCAGAAACGCTACGTGCTTTTATTGCGACACAATTAAAGCCAACCAGTGCTGCCTTTGAGCGCCGTGTGCTCAACGAAATCGACATGCGCGAGCGCCAAACCTCTGCGTATCTCATGCAAAACCTGGATGGCGACCAATGGTCGGGCAATGTTGGGCTGCGTTTTGTGCAAACCAAAGTCAATGCACAAATCGTCAACCCGGTGCCGGCTGGCCGTTGCGCACTGATTGAGCCTGGTGCTCCCGTGGTACCGTGCGCGGCCTATCCAACCGCTATCAATACTGCCGCCAGTTCACCGCTGATTTATTACGACAATGTTGCGTTTAACCGGTTGGCTGGAACAATCTATTACAAGCTCGCGACCGAACGTGTCTTTAACGACCTGTTGCCAAGCTTGAACCTGCGCTTCGCATTGGCACCGAAGTGGATTGCCCGTTTTGGTGCCAGCCAAACAATTGGCCGCCAGAACTATAACGCCTATGGTTCCGGCTTCGGCACACCAAGCTGCACTGCGGCAGGCTGTACCGTGACCGGCCCGAACCCAAACCTGAAGCCTCTGTCTGCACGTAATGTAGACCTGTCACTCGGCTGGTACTTTGCACGCCGCTCGCTGGCGATGATCAATATCTATCAATCAAAAATTGAAGGCTATACAAAGACCGGCGCAATCCGCCAGGGGGAGACCATCGATTTGCTCGACCCGACAGACAATGTCATCAAGCCATTTTTTATCAACTCGTCCTCACAACAGCGCGCGCGCATTGATGGTTTCGAGTTGATTTTTGAACGCCCGCTCATATGGGGCTTTGGCGTGACAACCAACTTGAGCTCGGCGCGCACCCGCGTGGAAGACGGTCGGCCAATGATTGGTGCCTCCAATAAAGCAGCCAATGCCGGCCTTTATTTTGAAGACGACAAAATGAGCGCCCGACTGGTCTATAACTATCGTGACAAATACGTTGCCAGCACGACTGCCCCAGCGCCCACTGCCAACAGCCAATCCACCAGCACCATTCTGGGCGTCGTACAACCAACGGCATTATTCTGGGCCGCGCCGGTTTCGAATGTCGCCCTGTCGATCAACTACAACCTCACAAAGGACTTGCGTCTCGCCTTTGATGTGACCAATCTGCTCAACCCGACCCGGGCACAGTACCGCTACTCGGTAGAAGAACAACAAAAGCTTGATGTGTCAGGGCGGCAGTATTATCTGGCGTTGCGCTACAAATTTTAATTCGCACGCTCGGCTCAGCACAAACGGCGAACCATTGTCGAAAATAAAGCGGCACAAAGTATGTTGTGCCGCTTTTTTTCAACCACATTTACCGGCAATCCGGGATGATTTATGGTTTGACAATCAGACAGACCGCCTCGGCGGCAATTCCCTCACCACGACCGGCAAATCCCAATTTTTCAGTGGTGGTGGCTTTGACATTGACGCAGTCAATTTCAAGCCCGGTGTCGTTGGCGATATTGGCCACCATTGCCGAAATATGTGGCGCCATGCGCGGTGCCTCGGCGATGATGGTGGCGTCAATATTGCCAATCACAAAGCCTTTTTCAGCCAGCAAACCCACCACCTGCCGCAACAAACTGCGGCTATCAATATCCTGATAACGGGCATCACTGTCAGGAAAATGTTTGCCAATATCACCAAGCGCCGCCGCGCCGAGCAAGGCATCACAAATTGCATGCAACAATACATCGGCATCGGAGTGCCCCAGCAGGCCGCGTTCATACGCAATCTCGACACCGCCAATTACGCAGCGTCTTCCCGCGGCCAATTGATGGACATCGAAGCCGTGGCCAATTCTGAATTTTGTGGGTCCGCCAATAGTTGCATCGGTTGCATCGGTTGGATTGGGTGGATTGGTCGGCACTGTTTTTCCTTGGTTAGCTATTTTTCAGACGGGGTGGCGCACCGCAGTGGTGGCAACGGTTACGGTCGCAATAGAATTTCCGCCATTTTGACATCACTGGCATAGGTTACTTTGATGTTGCTGCTGTCGCCCATCACCAGCCGTGCTGCGTGACCCATTGCTTCGACGGCCTCGGCTTCATCCGTGGCATTGGGCATGCCAGCCAGCGCCTCGCATAACATCCCATACCGAAAAATTTGCGGGGTTTGCGCCCGCCATAAATGAGTACGCGGCACGGTTCGCTTGGTCCGCGGATGACCATTCGTACCATCCGCCTGTTTGAGCGTATCGGCAACCGGCAGCGCCAACAAACCGCCAATTTTATCGTCGGCCACCTCATCGAGCAGGCGTTCAATCATGTCAGGGTGAATGCACGGTCTGGCGGCATCGTGAACCATCGCCCAATCGTCTGCCGCCAACACACCTGACAGCGTGCGCAATCCATTTAAAACACTTTCGCCCCGGGTGGCACCACCCACCCGGGCCACATTAATTTTGTCGTGCCACTGGGCACCATGGCGGCGAAACAAGTCATCCCACAGGTTATCGTTCGCTGCAATCACCACCACCACCTTCGCGACCCGTGGCACCGTCAATAACGCCGCCAACGTGTGAAATATTAACGGCCGCCCGTTAATTTCCAAGTATTGCTTGGGCAGCGCCTCGCCCATGCGGGTACCGCTGCCGGCGGCAGGAATAATGGTTACGATCTGATTCACGTTTTATTGGGCTTATTGGCCTGATTTTTGACCATTTATTATGGCATCGCATTGGTGGATACAACCGACTAAACTACCGGAATGAAAGCGCGTATTGCCTTATTTATTGCAATTGCCGCCATTGCCACGTTGATGTTTGTCGGCTTGGGCATACGCAAATCTGAATTCGCCCCAAATTGGCTGGCCGCACCACTCGGCGCGCCTCGTGCGTCGGGTGAGCTGGTTGTCCTCACCGTACGCGGCCCGACCACCACACAATTCCAAAATAGATCCGCCGACCGCGCCGTGGTCGGTGTGACGTTAGGTGGCTTTGAGCATGATTTGGCCGCCCTGTTTGCCAAGGAGCTGGGCGTGGCCCTCAATATCAAAGTGATGCCAAGTTATGCAAAATTGATTGCACAATTGGACGCCGACCGCGGCCATATCGCCGCCGCCGGCTTGTCGCCCAGCGCCGATCTCCGTAAGAAATTTGCGTTTGGTCCGTCCTACAAAACCATTCAATACCAGCTGATTTATCGCAGCGCCGATAAACGCCCCAGAAACATCAGCAATCTTGGCGGGTTAAAAATGGTGGTCATTGCTGAAACACCGGCGCACGACATTGCACGCGACCTGACCGGCGATACACCGACGTTGGCGATCGAGGTTTTGCCGCATGAGTCCAGCGCCGAGGAATTACTGATCGCGTTGGGAAAAAAACAGGCTGACGTGGCGTTGGTCGACACCTATGCCTTCGCCGTCAGCAAACGCCTGCATCCGGATTTGAGCGCCGCTTTTAACGTCGGCCGCGAAGCCAAGGTGGCGTGGGCGTTTTCCAATATCGCGGATCACGATTTACAACAAAGTAGCATCCTGTTTTTCGAAAAAATTCGCAGCAACGGCACGCTGAACCGTTTGATGGATCGTTATTACGGCCATGTGAACCGCATTCAAGCCATCGACACCGAGGCGCTGTTAAATAAAATTCAGACTGAGTTGCACAAATTCAAACCACACTTTTTTGACGCGCAACGGCTGACCAATATTGACTGGCGCATCTTGGCCGCGGTCGGTTATCAGGAGTCACACTGGAACCCGCTCGCCACCTCGCCAACCGGTGTGCGCGGCTTGATGATGTTGACCGAAGACACCGCTGATCGAATGAAAGTCAAAAATCGACTTGATCCACGTGAATCAATTATTGGCGGTGCCCAATATATCGCGCTATTGCGCGATACCGTGCCACCACGCATTGCCGAGCCTGACCGCACCTGGCTGGCATTGGCGGCGTATAACCAGGGTTATGGCCATCTGGAAGACGCCCGCATTCTGACGGCGCGCCTGGGCTTGAATGCCGACAGCTGGCTTGATGTACGCAAAGCCTATCCAAAACTTCGCGAACCGGAATTTTTTGAAGCGAGTAAATATGGATTCTGCCGCGGCGACGAGGCGGTGCAATTTGTCGAAAATATCCGTAACTACACCGATATGATGATGCGCTTGGAAAAGCCCTTCGAGATTGAACGCGAAATCTCTTTGTTGGACGATGCCGCCCTTGCCCATGAGCGCCGGCGCGAACGTCGCGGGCTATCGGCCCCCAGAAATTAAACGCGGTCGTTGTGGGTGGCGATATCAAGGTGTGAGGTGTCGCCCCATACCTCAATTTTCCATATTGAGCCGGCTGCATTCACACGGTTATAAGCAACGTTGGGGATGTCAATCTTATGCGGACTCGACACCGGCAGCTTATTCAACCAACGGTAAACCGCCGCCAACACCCCGCCATGCGACACAACCAAAATACGTTTGCCCGCGTGTTCGGCGGTGATTGATTGCAGCGTGCCGACAATACGCTGGTGAAACTGATTGCGCGACTCGCCATCAGTCGCCGTGTAATCCGGATCGGTTTCGCGCGTACGCGAAAACATTTGCGGATGGTCGCGATCAATTTCAGCGTAAGTCTTGCCCTCGGCAATGCCAAATGCGCGCTCACGCAGTCGGGCATCAAACACCACGCAATGGTCGGTGTGGGTGGCAATCAATTGCGCCGTGCGTTTGGCGCGCAACAAATCGCTCGACACCACAAAATCGATCGCCTCGGTCATCAGACTCGCACGCAAACGCGCACCCATGGCGTCGGCCTGCTCGAGCCCCTCTGCCGTTAAGGTGCTGTCCGAATGCCCTTGAATCCGGCCGGCACGATTCCACTCGGTTTCGCCGTGCCGGACAAGAATTAATGTTGTCATTAGCAAAGGGTTGTTACGCCGCCCATGTAGGGCTGTAGTACCTTGGGAAGGGTCACCGAGCCATCGGCATTCTGATAGTTCTCCAAAATGGCCACCAAGGTGCGGCCAACGGCCAGCCCCGAGCCGTTAATGGTATGCAACGATTCCGACTTGCCGGTGGCGTTCTTGAATCTGGCCATCATGCGACGCGCCTGGAAGGCTTCAAAATGAGAGCAACTGGAAATTTCCCGGTAGGTATTTTGCGCCGGCAACCAAACTTCCAGATCGTAAGTCTTGGCCGACGCAAATCCCATATCACCCGTACAAAGCAACATGGTGCGAAACGGCAATTCAAGTTTTTTTAGAATGGTTTCAGCATGCGCGGTCAGTGCTTCATGGGCCTCGCTCGATTGCTCGGGGGCGACAATCTGCACCATCTCAACCTTGTCAAATTGGTGTTGACGAATCATGCCGCGGGTGTCTTTGCCATAACTGCCTGCCTC
>JANPNU010000473.1:0-5283 GCA_031427615.1 Burkholderiales bacterium | reverse complement strand
GAGCGGAAAGAACGACGAAATCCGCGCCATCTGGGCTTCGGAAAGCAAGATCATCTCGGTCATGAAAGCACCTCCTTTGGTGCCGCCAATGAATCAGTGAGGTTCGATGCGCGCAAGCAATTTAATGGGTCCTGAGCCTAGGTCGTCCAAGGTCTGTTTGTGTATTCTCCAGTCTGGAACATGCTGTTCTAGGACCTTGAAGAAACCTTGACCATGATTGTGATGCTTAAGATGCGCCAGTTCATGGATTATGACATAATCCACACAGGCGCGCTGAGTCTTTACCAAGTGTGGATTTAGAGTGATCTGGCCGACGGGTGAGCATGATCCCCACTGACGCGACATCCGCAACAATCTGAAAGGTGGTGTTGCATCTACCCATGAGAGTTTCGCTGACAAGAGATTCAGCCTATGTGCGAAGTAGGCTCGTGCTTTTGTCTGATACCAAGCTCGCACTCGCCCCTTAGTGTCATCTGCATCGCCGGAGCGGGATTCGACCTCCAGCCGGTTGCCTCGCAGCTTTGCCGATTTCGACGGTTTGGCGGCGATGACGACCTTCAAAAGATAGCGGCGGCCCAGGTAGAGCACTTGTTCGCCGGACACGTATTCGCGTGGTCGGACATGGGCAAACCGCTGCTTCGCTTCGGTGACATTGGCGGTGATCCACCTGGCCCGTTTCTGGACGGCATGCTGCACGGCCTCGTCAGTATAGCCCGGCGGTGCATCGACCATCACTGTTCCGTCGGGCTCGACATGGATGGCAATCCGGGTAGACCGAGCGGGGTCATCCTGCACCTGATAGGGCAATCGGGCATCGCCATAGATCAGAACGAACGATTTCGTCACGTGCGGCCTCGGGCACTGCCAGCGCGGACGATGGTGATGATCCGTTCGATCAGCTCACTCGCCCGATTCAGCCCGCCCAGGAACTTGAAGTAGCGTGGGAGCAGCGCTCTGCGGATTTCGGCCTCGATGCTCCCGGGATTGATCGAGTAAGTCAGGATGGCGTTTTCGACGGCATGGTCGATGTGAATCGCTTCGGCAACCAGATCGTCTTCGCTATGGCCTTGGGGCGTGGCGGAACCCAGCGTGTCGAGGAAGGCACCGTAGTAGGACCGGGCCATTGGGTGAGCTGCGAACCGGTCCGGCACCCCGGGGGTGGCCCGATCCGAGACCTGCGCCTCAAGGTCCTTGAACAACGTGAACTGTTTGCCAGGATAGTCGAACAATGCGTCTGCCTCCCGGATGGCCTCCTTTAGAAGCTCAGAGAAAACTCGTTGTGCATATGGATCATCGATCAGGTCCTGTTCGATGGTCTTGCGGATGCGCGTTTTGATCAGGTCGGCCTCCGTCCAGGTTTTCTCATCGGACCAGTCTTCTGGGTCATCGCGCTTGCCCACCCTCGCGGCTCCCGTCGGGCCTGATCTTGCTGACCTGGGTGATGATCGCCTTGACGCCCTGCACCTGCTGATAGCGGGCAGCAATCTTGCCAGTATGTTTGTCGAAAAACAGAAACCGCCGGACGAAATCCATGAACCGGTTAGGACGCAGCAGGCTGACCAGCAGGCGGTCCTGTTCGGTGACGAGCACTCCGGCACCATGCTGGCGGTCAAAGTCCTCCAGGACCCATCTGGGGCGGTCTGCGAAGATGGCAGACCTATGTGCGGCGGACATGAGATGGCTCAGGTCCGACATGAACGCCTCACGCAGACCCCGGTCAGCCCGGAGGAAGGCGAAATCACCGATGGTCTTGCGGATTTCATGCTCGTGTAGAATGACGGCATCGTGGCCCCAATACTTGAACTTGAAGACCTGCACGGCAGGAACGACTGCCCCAATATAGTCGGCCTTGGCCACGATGCAGAACGACAGACAGAAGACCGGAAACTCTGGGTCGATGGAGGACAGGCTCTGATCCCCGCTCTCGTCCACGAACACGATGTAATCGGCGAAATCGGTCATCTACAGAACCACCCGCCGTTTGCCGGTGAGGAATTGCTGCATCAGGGATTTCTTCTCGATGCGAAGGTGTTGGAGTTGTGCCGAAATGGTTTTGATATCGACATCGATCTCCCTCATCACTTCGGCAATCAGTCGCTGCTCTTGCACCGATGGCAAATGCAGAGTGATCACCCGCAACGTCTCGCGGGACAGGCTCGGAACCCCAGACGCTTCATTGTAATCCTTGAGATTTATCGACCCTAACCAAGCAAAGAGCCACCTCAAATCGTTGCCCCCTTTGGAGAAGCAGTAGTAAGTCGTGTCAATGCACCAAAAGCCACCTTCAACCCATTGTGGTGAGTCGATGGTTCCCTTGCGACCGATGATGATTGCGGGCCCCTCTGCCATTGCCGTATTCGTGCGTCCGGCCTCTCCACCTGTGCCGATCACCGGGAAATGACCGTGATCAGCGAAGATTTCCTTGGGTGATCTGCCGTAGGTAATTTCCAAAACATCCCCCAGCCAAGCCAACCGAAGGGATCATGGGGACGACTGAGCCAGTTCCGATCGCGCCATCGGGCATGGCAAAGGCTGCATGGTCATCGCTCACCCAGCCCAACTTGTTGACAGAGGTCATCCGGTTGGCGGGTTTCCACCGCCCCAAGAGCGTGAAGATCTGTTCCTTGGCCTTTTTGTTGTGCGCAAGTTGAAGGCCGTGGTCAATCAGCCGCCCGAGGACGACGTTGGGTGTCTTCTGCAATTCCTCGTTTGTCACATGAACGTCCTGCCAGACGCCGTCGGAGTTCCGGACCGCGATGATCTTGCCCCACCCCTTGCCATGCTTGTTGGCAAATACTGCGTCCACCCGGATCGGGGAGCAGACGTGGATGGGCGCGGCCGTTTCGTCACCAGCCGGCATGATATAGATGCCATCATGGAATAAAGCGTAGCCGGGCGGAATGGAAGCATCCTGAGCGATGATGTTGGCGATGTTGGCCTGTGCTGTGTCCCTGATTGCAGCAGGGACCTCGCATGTTTTGGTGTTTGTAGCGGCGGCTGCGTCGGTGTTAGCGGCGGCGATATAGATTACGTTCGTCATTGTAGTCTCCATTGAGGTTGGGGCCGTTGCGTCGATCGGCAAAGCGTTTCTTTTCACGGCCAGAGAGGCAGCCGTGCTATTGGGACAGATTGGTTTGGTCGGATGTTCGCGACTGATCCTGAGCGGATCGCCTGATCAGTTCATGTCGAGAAAGCAGACTGGTCCCACGGTCCCATGGGACGACTGCAACGTATCAGCTGGCGAGACTGCTCGGAGCGGTGGACAGGTTGGCCGCCTGACCGAGACGTTTTTCACCGTGATGATCTTTGGCGAGACGGGTCATCGAATGCGAAATCCACCAGAGGTCGCGGCTGTCAGCAATCTGAAGCATCTTCCGCGTAAAGCCAAAATCCATGGTCATATACCGGGACCAGCCGTCAGCATGATAGAGTGGCTTTGACTTGAACTGCCGGGAGCCGGAACGACCGGGGATGTAGTTGGCAGCTTTCCTCATGACCTGCTGAATGGCTTTGACGGAAAATTCGCCAGGCACAAAGACGCCATGAAGGTGAAGACGGGGCAGAGGCGTCCGGGTGAGTTCAAGGGCCATGAGAATAGGCAGACCCTGCATGCCAGCTAATGCGAGCTCTTTGTGCATCCGCTTCTGAAGGAAACGAATAGGGTCGGGGTGGGACCGAAGATCCTCTTCAACATCAGGAGCGAGGTTGAGAGTTACAGCATGTCCGTTCAGATTCTTTGCAGCAATTGTTGCCGCCCGCATCTTCTCCTGGCTAGAGAGATCACGCCAGCGCTTGATGATGGGGGAGTGTTTTGGTGAGATGCTTACGGTGCGTTTGGTGGGCCTGTGGGCGCGGTGTTCGTTGCGCTTGTTCATTGTCATCTCCTTGTGTATTGGTATGGGTGTTTTAAGGGGTAGTGAGGGTGCCACGGACACTTCGGGGGTGGGGGCGCTGGCAACCTTTGGCAGCAAAGGACAATCCCGCTGAATCAGCAGGTGAAGGTGGGTCATTCTTGTCACGCCGTTGAGGCATAGGTTTCAGATCAACAGAGTGGACTCTGAGGTGATTTCTCTGGCGTGTTAAGCGCTGACCAAGCCGATGGCCTTTTCGTGAATATGGCCAGCCCGGTAGGGGGTAGGTGTCTTGGCATTGCCGGCTTTCTCTTGGGTGGTTCGGGCGCTCCTTAAGGTGATTCGCTTCTCCTCAGGAGGTAGCACCGAGCGCGAGCAGCTGTCCTGCGGCAATTGGATTATTTAGTATGCATGCTGCATTCGCACTCGGGTCGGTGGTGCTGTTCTGATGGCTTGTTTATCCGCGTATGTCCCGCGAAGGGCCGTCAGTATCAAGGCGATGATCAAGGCAAGCAAAGCCCTGAGGTGGGACAGGATCTTCCGGATGTTGTGGCCGCAGCCGCAGAGGACGGCAAAAATGGCATCGCCGAGAGTGCCTTTGAGGGAGCAACGTGCAAGGCGGCCGTCGGCTTTCATGCGGCTGATTTCAGCTTCGATGGCGCTGTGGCGGCGCGGGTCGGCGATGAGTTTCGGCGTCCGGCCGCTAAGTATCCCGCTGATCAGCACCCGCGTCCTTTCCTCGCCATGACCGCGATAGCCACGGGTCATTTCACTGCCCTGTGTTTCCATCCTGGTTTCGCCCGTGGCCTTGCCTTCCTAGGCAACCATCGTAAGCGGCGCGCCCCGCTACTTTCGTCGGCAAGCATCAGCAATAGTGGGACCAGGGGGACCAGCGGTTCCGGTGGGACCTGACTCTCGGGTCCCGCTCATGGCACGCTAGTTAGTCACGACTTGTGCCGACCCATCGATGTTCACAGAATTAAGTCGCGGTCGGCGTTTGTGAAGTTGAGCGCCGCGCCGAACAGCGCTTCGCATCGGTGGGGGCTGCTGCCGTAAATGTCGGCATGGTCCTGCCCACATCCAGCGCCGCATCGTAAAGAGCGGGGATGTCGGCGTCGGTCATGTCCGCTATCCGCATCAGATTCAGCAAGACGCGGGGCAGTTGCAGCGACGTATGGGGCACGGAGTAGGTCTTCTTCAGATTTCCTGAGGCAAGGGATTTGGCACGATCATCCGCGAAGTCCGGCGTCGGCGCCAGAACAAACCCGCCGCCAAGACAAACCCGTCACAGGATGAAGAATTCGCCTGCGTTCAGGGCCGTGCTGCTGGTGATGACGGCAAAGCGAACCATGTCTAACCCGCCCAGCCCGTCGGCGTCAAAGAACAGATCGCCCGTGGCAGCGCTCCACAGAATGCGGTCAGATGTGTCTTG
>JANPNU010000472.1:0-11453 GCA_031427615.1 Burkholderiales bacterium | reverse complement strand
TTTGGCTATTCCCGTCTGGCCAAGAAGACACGCGGTGTCTTGTTCGAGGACAGTTGATCAGCGATGTGACCGTCATTACCAACGCACCATCTGTTCCCCGTCCGCCGATCAGTTGCAACCCGAACGGCATGCCGTCATTGGCCCGATACACGGGAACATTAATCGCAGGCGTATGCAAAACCGAAGCCAGCCGATTAAATAGCGCGTCGCCTGTTGAGGTTAAGCCATGCGGTGCCGCGCCGGGGGCGGAGGGCATCAACCAAACATCCCAATCTTCGAATAATTGATCGGCAATAACACGCGCATTTTCGGCGGCGGCCATTGCATTCAAATATCGGTCACGCGGGATCGCCGCGCCTTCGTCCAGCGCCACCGCAAGAGCCGCCGTGAGCAATGTGCGATATTGGGTAATTTCAGCGTGATACGCGCGCGCCGATTCGTAGTATTGAATCGTTTTTTGATGTTCAATAATTTCATCAAGTGGCGCGGGCAGGGTCAAGTCGACAACATCGTGGCCGGCGTTGGTTAAGCAATGTTTTGCGTGGGCAATGGTTTCTCGCATATCGGCGCTGGCGTGTTCAAGCCAATTGGTCACGCAGCCAATCTTTAAGCGCCGTTGATCTTTGTCACTTAGGTCTTCAGACAAAGTTGCCTCGCCGGTCATCGCCTCCAGCCATGCCGCGCAATGCTTGATGTCTCTCGCAAAAACACCCCACCGTATCGAGTGATTCTGATTGGACCTTCACGCCGATTCTGGGCACCAGGTCAAATGACGGCTTAAAACCAAATACGCCGCAATAGGCAGCCGGACGCAATATTGAGCCCGCCGTTTGTGTGCCAATGGCAATATCAACATGACCGGCGGCGACGGCGGCCGCAGAGCCGGCTGACGAGCCTCCCGGTGAGTATTCGAGATTGACGGGATTGCGCGTTTCAGAGGGCACAAAGGTTGCAAATTCGGTCGTCACTGTTTTGCCGACGATCACCGCGCCGGCCGCGCGCATCAATGACACACAAGCCGCATCAACGAGCGCGGGCGGGGCATTGGCATAAATGGCCGAACCGCAGCGGGTAGGCAGGCCAGCGACATCGATGATGTCTTTGACGCCGACGGTGAGGTTTTGCAGTGGACGATTATTTTTATCAAACTCACCTATTGGCGGCGCCTTTGAGGCATTATTGTCTGAAAATGCGCACCAAGCATGGAGTTTTGAATTATCAAAATCCGCATCGGTGATCCGTTGAAGTCGTATTTTTGGGTTCATGTGTGGGTTTGTCGGATATTTGGGCGCAGCAATCGCGGAACCGCTGCGGCATTGTAGCTTGTGACAATTCAGTTGCAGGTGCGATTTCACCCAATTCAACTGTAAATGTACAGATATAATTACGCCGTTATGTACATCATGGGATCAAAATGAAGCAGGCTACGTTTACCGACGTGCGCAACCACGCCAAGCACTATTTCGACCTGGTCGCATCGGGCGAGTCGGTGCGTGTATTGCGCAACGGCAAGCCAATTGCCGATATTGTCCCGGTCATGGTTGACCTGCCTTCCTGGAAGCGGCGCAAAGCGCAGCCGCTGGTACTGGAAGGCGTGTCGATGAGCCGCATGATACTTGGCGAGCGCGAAGCCGGGCTATGAACCGAGATTTTCCATTAGGCGCCCCTGCGGGACTGTTTGGGTGCTAACGGTCTATTTTTGGCATATTTCCTGTTTCTTCCTCTCGAATAGCCAGCTATTCGCTCGTCAGTCAACAGAAAATCCACTCAAAAATAGCTTCGTTATCATCCCAAACCCTGATGGTAAATCTCGGTTAAAGAAAGTCGCCCATGCGTGTCTTTTTTGATTCTTCCGCATTCGTCAAACGTTATATCGACGAAGATGGCAGCCGCGCAGTCCTCGCCTGGTGTGATCGCGCAACCGAAATCAGTCTCTCCGGGGTCGCGCTCGCGGAGATGGTTTCCGCCTTTTGCCGATTGCAGCGGGAGGGCATCATCACCGATACCCAATACCGGCAACTGAAATCATCACTAATGGCAGATATTGAGGACGTCGCTGTTTGTGACTTGACGCCTGCCGTATTGTTGCAAGCGATATTGAGCCTTGAAAAAAACGTGCTTCGCGGGATGGATGCCATACACATTGGCAGCGCACTGATGATGCAGGCTGAGATATTTGTTTCAGCCGACCAGCGTCAGCTTGATGCGGCCGCCCGCATGGGATTGCGCACCGAATCTGTGGCGATGCAGATTTAGACTAAAGCGCTAATACCATGCGAGTCGAAAAAATCACCGCATGCCCGGCATCATGCCCTTCATACCCCGCATCATTTTGGCCATGCCGCCGCCCTTCATCATTTTCATCATCTTCTGCATTTGCTCGAATTGGGTCAGCAGTTTGTTCACTTCCTGCACTGTCACGCCGGCCCCGGCGGCGATGCGGCGTTTGCGTGAGGCCTTGAGCAAAGCCGGCTTGCGGCGTTCGAGGGGGGTCATCGAATTGATCATGCCCTCGGTGCGTTTAAGTTGTTTTTCCTGAAGATCCGGCGCTTGATTGGCTGCTTGGGTCAACTGTGCGGGAAGTTTATCCATCAACGCACTCATGCCACCCATTTTGCGCATTTGTGACAGTTGCATTTTGAAATCGTCAAAATCGAAGTCCTTGCCTTTCTTGAATTTCTCCGCGAGCTTGTGTGCCGCGTCGGTATCCAGCGATTGTTGGGCTGCCTCGACCAATGACAACACATCACCCATGCCAAGAATGCGCGAGGCCATTCGTTCCGGGTAAAACGCCTCCAGCCCATCCATTTTTTCGGATACACCAACCAACTTGATTGGTTTGCCGGTGATATGCCGCACCGACAGCGCTGCGCCGCCGCGTGAATCACCATCAAGTTTGGTCAGCACCACGCCGGTTAGCGGCAGCGCATCATTAAAGGCTTTGGCAACATTGACCGCATCCTGGCCTTGCATGGCGTCAACCGTGAACAGGGTTTCGATCGGCGAAACGGCGGCATGAATGGCCTTGATCTCCGCCATCATCGCGTCATCAATCGCGAGGCGGCCGGCGGTATCAACAATCAATACGTCATGAAAATGGGTTTTGCCCCATTGTTTTGCCGCAACGGCGATAGCAACCGGCTGTTGAGAAAGTTCACTTTCAAAAAAATCCACGCCGACTTGTTTGGCGAGGGTGCGCAGTTGTTCAATGGCGGCCGGTCGATACACGTCAACACTGACCACCAGCACTTTTTTCTTGAATCGCTCGCGAAGTAACTTGGCAAGTTTGCCCGCGCTGGTGGTTTTACCGGCGCCTTGCAAGCCGGCCATAAGAATAACGGCGGGTGGGGTGGTGGAAAGATTGATTGGTAATTTGTTGAAGTCCGGCAGGCGTGGTGCAGCTGGTGCGGGCTGACTGCTTTCGACCTCGCCGCTCATCAATGCGATTAATTCCTGATGAACAATCCCGACCAGCGCCTGCCCCGGTGTGAGGCTTTGCAGTACCTCGGCACCCAGTGCTTTTTCTTTCACACGGGCAATAAAGTCCTTGACCACGATGAGGCCGACGTCCGCCTCCAGCAGCGCCATCCGTACATCGCGCAGCGCATCGGCGACATTCGCCTCCGTCAGGCGGGCCTGGCCGCGCAGCTGTTTAACGATTCCATTGAGGCGGTTGGTGAGGTTATCAAGCATGGTGACGGTCAACTCTAATATGGTGTGGGGAAGCGCGCTGCAGGTAAACTATGGCTGCAGCTGGATACGGTATCAATGACCGGGTTCTTCAATTTATGCAAATGCGATTTGTAGGACGCCAAATGACAAACCTCAACGTGCTTGACCTTAATTTTATCACTGCCATCCTTTATCTCGCCGCCTCCGCAGGCGCCTGGGTGGCTGCGCGCCGCGCCAGCGACGCGGAGTCAAGTGTTGCGACCGGGGCGGACGGCTGGCCTAAGAACGCGTTGATGGCGGGATTGCTGGTGCACGCGGTCGCCATTGGCTGGGCGTTATTCGGGGGGGCGGTCGCTGGCATCAATATTGGCTTTTCGCACGCCATTTCGTTGCTGGTTTGGTTGACGCTGCTGAGTTACATCTTGGCCGGACGTGACCCCCGCTTGACCCGCCTGGCGATGCTTTATTTGGCCCCGGTTGCCGCTGTGGCTGCGGCGCTGGTGGTTTGGTTGCCGGGCAATCGGCCAATGGACTTCGGCGGGATCGATTTTGCTTTTGGTTTACATGTGGTGGTTGCCGTCATGGCTTATGCCTTATTTACGGTTGCCGCTTTGCACGCGGTACTCATTTTGATTCTGCAAAGGCAATTACACGCGGCGTCCATTACTTCCGCTGAGGATGTCCTGCCACCGCTGATGCGCATTGAAAAATTGATGTTTCAGTTGTTATGGATCGCGTTTGTATTGCTGACCGCCACCCTGGCGTCGGGTGTATTTTTTTCCGAAGTGCTATTCGGCAAACCGTTTGCGATCAACCACAAAACAGTTTTTGCCGTCATGTCGTGGTTTGTTTTTGGCGGGTTATTGGCGGGGCATTTGTTTGCCGGATGGCGTGGTGTCCTCGCTGTTCGCTGGACCTTGATTGGATTTGTCATGCTGCTGTTATCGTATGTCGGCAGCAAGTTTGTGCTCGAAGTTATTTTGAAGCGGGTATGATTCCGTTTTTCCCCATTGGCCACATCGAATCCAGAGGGAACGTCTAAAAACCTGCCCTTTACCGGTGTCCCGCGGGATACACTGCGATAAAGGCCGGGTGCCAGTTTTTGGATGCCATTGAACCCACAACAGAAATTGGGCCCCTGCCTACGCAGGGGGAGGGAGTTTTTGGGGTTTTTAGAAGTTCCCAAAAATAAAACACAAGCAGTGGTAAGCACTTTCAGGCGTTTATACCTGAATACTGTCGCCAGTAGACGACTTGCCGACTTTAATATTTTCCATTAACTAAATAATCACCGACGAATTACCCCTGCCAGGCTATTTGGCGCATTTGCTTTCATTGGAGCGCCGCAGGACCATACGCGGTTGAAATTATCGATTATCACTAGGACCTGCCATGGCAAAAAAATACCTTGACCCAATTCCGCCCGGCGAAATCCTGCTGGAAGATTTCATGCGACCGCTTGGCATTAGCATCAATGCATTGGCGCGCGGCATCGATGTACCGCCAAACCGCGTCAGCGCCATCGTCAATGCAAAAAGAAGCATCACGGCCGATACGGCGTTGCGACTGGGAAAGTTTTTTAAGGTTTCGCCTGAAATTTGGCTCGGGCTTCAGTCTGACTACGATTTACGTGTTGCGCAGCGCAGCGGTTGGCCGGAAATTGAGCGCCGCATCCACGCCTATGCGGCCTAATGAAATCGTCAGCCATTCAGCATTGCGCCTGCAGTGTGCGGCGAAGCGCGTTGGCCGTCGATACGGCGCGCGGCTTTTGTAGTCTTTAACCGAGATTTTACATATCAGGGTTTGGGATGATGGTGAGGTTACTTTTTGAGTGGATTTTCTGTTGACTGACAAATGAATAGCGGGCTATTCGAGAGGAAGAAACAGGAAATACGCCAAAAATAGGCCGTGCTGTTACCAAACTGAGCCCAAACAGTCCCGAAGGGGCGCCTAATGGAAAATCTCGGTTTAATGCGTCGCTTTCTACATAATCACCCTCTGAGCGCACGAAGTGTGTCCCCGCGTCCCACAGGGATACACTTCGATAAAGGCGGGGAGCCAAGTTTCCACAACATTGGATTGTCACCTGCGCGGGAACGACGGAAATTTCGACGTAGCCTTGAGAATCGCATCCATGTCCAATGGTGCATCGCCGTGTCGCATCGCGGTTGACGATATAAACAAAATTGTTTATAGTTGCAGCCCATGAACAGCAGAGAATTCAAGCGCTGGCTAACCCAACAAGGCGCGACATTCAAGCCAGCAAAAGGCTCGCATGTAAAGGTGTACCTCAATGGCAGGCAGTCTGTCCTGCCGATGCACAACAGCGAACTCAAAACAGGCACGCTGGAAGGCATCAAAAAACAACCTGGATTGCAATAAGGAGCACAACATGTTTATGTACCCTGTCACGCTCACACCAGATAAAGCCGATGGCGGCTTCGTTGTCACCTTCGAGGATATTCCAGAAGCCATCACCCAAGGAGACACCGAAGACGAGGCCTTGGCTGCCGCGAAGGAGGCGCTGGAATCAGCCATTGATTTTTATTTTGAAGACAAACGCAGCGTGCCTGTGCCATCGAAGGCCAAACGCGGCCAAAGCGTGATCGAACTTCCGGCCAGCCTGTCAGCCAAGGTGCTTTTGCTTAACGAGATGATCGCGCAGGATGTGCGGCCTGCTGAGTTGGCCCGTCGCCTGAACACCACGCCGCAGGAGGTCAATCGCCTAACCAACGTGCGGCACACAACCCGCATTGATGGCATTGCCGCCGCGCTGCAAGCCTTGGGTAAACACTTAGATATGCGGGTTGTCTGAGTAGGCTCAATAAGGGGGGGATGGATCAATGACCGACGAATTACCCCTGTCCTGGCTATTTGGCGCGCTGGCTACATTGCTAATCGGCTCTGGATTTTTTTCCATGGCCGAAATCTGCATGATGTCGCTCAATCGTTACCGGTTGCGGCATTTGGTGAAGCAGGGGTCACGCGGTGCGCGCCTCACCCAGGCGCTGCTCGCTAAAACTGAAGAGTTGTTGTCGTTCATTCTTGCCGGCAATACCGTCTTGAACGCCGCAACAACGATTCTCGTGGCGGAGATTTGCCGACGACTGTTCGGCGAGGGCGAATACGTGCTGGCGATTGCCACTGCGTCCGCCTCATTGGCGATTTTGATTTTTGCGGAAATTCTTCCGAAAGTATTCGGCGCGCGGTTTGCCGAGCCGCTCGCACTCATTGCCAGCTATGTGCTGACGCCGTTGGTGCGGGTCACGTCGCCGGTGATGTGGTTCATCAATGTTCTGGTGCGTGGAATCTTGAAACTATTCCGTATCAAACCGGTTGCCGAGGGCGTGCAAAACCTGTCGATGGAAGAAATGCGCACCCTGGTATTGGAGGGCGGGCAATTCATCCCAAAAAAACACCACAACATCATGGTCAATTTGTTTGATCTTGAAAACATGACCGTTGACGACACCATGACACCCCGCGCCCTGATCGAAGGGGTTGATCTGGACGACAGGATTGAATTAATTCGTGCGTCATTGGCGACATCGCATCACACCCGTATTGTTGTTTATGAAGGCGACCTTTCCAACGTGATCGGGCTGGTGCATGCGCGCAAGGTGTTGAATGCGTCGGAGAAAGAACCGCTGTCAAAACAAACATTGCGCGAGATCATGCGTGAACCGTACTTTATTCCCGAAGGCACGCCGCTGTTGCAGCAGCTCAGCCATTTTCAGGAGCAGCAACGGCGCATGGCGCTGGTGGTCGATGAATACGGTGAGATACAGGGCCTGGTGACCTTGCAGGATATTCTGGAAGAAATTGTCGGCGAATTCACCAGCCAATCACCAATGAACGCCGGCATGTTTCGCAAAGAAGCGGACGGCAGCATCATTGTTGAGGGATCATGTCCATTGCGGGTGCTGAATCGTAAGCTAGGTTACGACTTTCCGATTGATGGGCCCAAAACCATGAACGGTTTATTACTGGAAATGTTGGAGGTGATCCCGGAGCCGGGTACCTCCATCAAAATTGGCGGTTATCCAATTGAAATCTTGCAGACGGAAGATCGGAAGGTGAAAGTGGTGCGCCTTCGAAAGGTATGAAAAAGTCCTCTGAGCAGGAGGGAGCGCGCCTCCTTCAACTTGGCATTGATCATCTCGATGCAAATCGTAACAAAGACGCATTAAAAACGCTGGAACTTGCATCCCGTCTGCGCCCGCTCGATGTTGATTTGTTGTGTGTATTAGGGCATGCGCAGGAGCGGATGGGACTGCAAGAGGCCGGGCGACAAAGTTTCACACGGGCGCACAAGCTCAATCCGCGCCATGCCCTCGCGCTACGCAATCTGGCCTCGGCGGAGATCAATATCGGCAATGCCGAAATGGCATTACAACTGGCTGATGCGGCTTATGCTATCGAGCCTTACAATCAGGAGTTGGTATCAATCATGTTGTTGGCGGCGACCAGCAGTACGTCTGTCAGTTCAGAGGCGCTGTGCGCGCGCATTATTCACGATGCACAGTTTCGGCAATCATCCATGGAGTCGTCGCAATTAACGCCCCTTCTGCCACCGTTGCCGTTATACGATTCCATATCGTCGGCATCGCCAATCCGCATTGGTTATTTCTCGCACCACTTTTACCGCTTCCCGCTGGCATCCTTTCTGCCGCATGTACTTTCTGCCCATGACCGTAGCCGGTTTCGTGTTTATGCATTTGCGGCGCACGGCACTATAGATGACGTTACCGAACAATATGTCGATAGTGTTGATGAGTTCCACGACCTTTCGACGATGGACGATGATGAAGCGGCACGTTATATCCGTGGGCTGAATATTGACGTTCTCGTGGACTTGTCCGGGCTGACGCTTGCCAATCATTTTGGCATTCTGGAGCGCCGCCCTGCGCGCGTACAAATGAGCTGGCTCGGCTATTTTTCAACCTGCGGCGGGGGCACCATTGATTACCACCTTACCGATAAATTCGCCAATCCACCCGGCTTGACAGAACATCTCTTCACGGAAAAGTTGCTGCGGCTGCCGCATTGCCAGTACGCATATCGGCCCTTGGTGGCCGATGTTCCTGTCGGGACGTCACCGGTAAAAAAGAACGGCCATGTGACATTCGGCTGGTTTTGCGCGCCTGCTAAATTGAATGCAACGGCAATCGAGTCCTACGCCAAAATAGTTGCCGCCGTGCCGGATAGCCGCATCGTTTTTGTGGCACCGTCACGCGATTTGCAAAAACAAATCGCCGCTGTATTTGCTCGTGCAGGTGTGAAACGAAATCGCATCACGTTTTTGTCCAGACTGGCACCCGCTGCTTATTTTCTGGCGCTGTCATCAGTTGACATCAACCTCGATTGTTTTCCGATGGTGGGCGGCACGGCTGTATGTGATTCCCTGTGGATGGGAACCCCGGTGGTCTCGATGTTTCTGCCGCGTGGGTTTGGCGGAGCATCAAGCAGTGTGTTGAATGCGGTTGGCCTGGGCGAATGGGTGGCGACCGATGTGGCATCGTTTGTCAACAAAGCCATCCGCTTGGCGAACGCACATGGGCAACTGATTGATTATCGTGCCACGCTTCGATCAATGATGCAAAATTCCGCGTTGATGAACACGGCGGCATTATGTGCAGAGTTGGAGCAGTGCTACATGCAGTCTCTGATGGCACCCATTGCCGCGTCTTGATAATTCTTGCACCACTTGAATGCGGCCCTGTCCGCTGCGCCCCTACAACTCTGCATTGATATTGACCGGTCGGCTGATATAAAGTATTCTGCGATCATAGAATACTTACAAAATCTGGAAAATCCGCCATGGATGCAAAACTACTAGGAGCTGCAGTGCGTCACGCGCGACAGTTGCAAGGGCTAACGCACAGTTGTGTGTCACGCGAGGCGGGTGTCAGCGTACAGTTTCTGGTTGACCTGGAAAAGGGAAAGCCCACATTGCAGCTGGATAAGGCGCTGGCTACCGCGCGCTTTTTTGGAATTAAGCTAAGCATCGGTGTGGACACTGTCGCAGCAGATCGTTATGCGCGGTTCGCAGCGATTGAGAAAAAAGAGCGCGCGGATAGAAAGCTGTTGGAATTTCACCAGGCAATCGTTGACAAATTGCGCGCAAGACCCGAGACCGAGAAGCGCGTTCTCTCGAAAGCACTTGCCCAAGTGGAGCTTTGGGAGCGGGAAGAGGTCTGCTCACCAGAATACATTTCGCGCTGGAGGTCCGCGCTGGATGGTGGCGCCGACGCTATCCAAGCCAAAGTTCTGAATGAACGGTCATGGGCAAAGGCGCTAGTGCAAAATTCGCCATTCGGCTTCATGGCGCGCAAAGGTGCGCTGCGTGGCTAAGAAAGGACTCAGGCACAAAATTGGACTGCTCTTAAATGAGGCGCGCGAAGCCACCAGCCAAACCGACTACATCATTATCGGAAGCTTGTCAGTGCTTGGCGCCCACGAAACACCTCCGCCGCAAATGGTCACATCCACAGACGTTGACCTGTACCCGAAGCAGGATCCGGGGCGCGCCGCCGAGGTCAGCGCCAAGCTAGGGTTTGGTAGCGCCTTTGAGGCTAGGCACGGCATCTTCGCTGATGCAGTGTCGCCGAATCTTGCGGCATTGCCCGACGGCTGGCAAGACCGTTTAGTCAAGGTTGAGTTTGGCAAGGCTGTCGGTTGGTTTCTTGACCCTAACGATGCCGCAATCTCGAAGTACGTCCGTGGCGAGCCGCGAGACCGTTTATGGATAATGGCAGGCTTGGAAAGCGGAGTGTTATCAATGCCCATAATCGATCGCCTTTTGCCCATCACCTATACCGCAACCACTCGTGAAGCCTCGATTGCGCGGGTGGCGATCGCCGAGGACAAAAAAGAGCTTGGGTTACGAAATCCAGCCACCCGACCGACACCCCGTCGGCTGCCGAAGCCGACTCAACGGCGCAAGCCATAGACTCTAGGCTCGCCAATTTTTGCTGACCCCGGTGCGCGACAGCCCCTGCTGTTCAGAGCGGGAAGGATAGCGCGGACGGCGGAGCGACCTTTGATCAAAACACTTGCTCTCCTTGAATGCGGCGTTATCTATGCAATCAGACGATTGGAGACAATCGACACTACCGGCAAGTCACGCACCGCACCAACAGCATTAACCAATGTGTTTTTTTCGGCCTCGGTAAGGGTTTGCAAATCACCGCCCTTGAAATACACCAGCGCCTTGAGTGATTCGCTCGGCTGAAAACTTGCGCCGAACAGCGCACGGGCTGCGGCAAGCCCATGCGGCAGGCTGACCCCTGCGTTGACCAGCGCGGCAATATCCCGATAGTCCTTGGCCTCCACGCGCTGCAGAACGGCCTTGACCTTGGTCGCCATCAAATCTTCCAGGGACGCGACTTCCAGTACGCCATCATCGCTCAATTGCGGATCGCCCACCCGACCAAAACCGATGCTGCCAAAAAATGATAATTTCACATGTCTGTGTGCCGTTTCGTCTTTTGGTATGGGCACGGTGACAGTCAATGCATTTGCCTCATCCTGCAAAACAACAGCTTCAGCCATGAATGGAAAAGCGGCGTGAATTTTATTGCGGTCAAGTGGTTCCGCCGAGAAAAAATCAAAATCAATCGAAGGCCGATGCCCAAGGCGCAGGGCAATGGCCGTGCAGCCGTAAAGCACCAGGCCAAGCTGCCGGGCGGGCTTCAGCGTTGGCCAAAGCAACCTCTGTGCAAGAGGAAGAATTTCCATGCGGGCTTTGAATGCCTGGCTCATGGCAGCGCGCGTGTGGG
>JANPNU010000471.1:0-7702 GCA_031427615.1 Burkholderiales bacterium | reverse complement strand
TGGCGGTTGTCATAATATAAATTTAGAAAAAATCGAATGAAAACAATGAGGTAAAAATTCTTGGTCAATTTTGCCAAAACGCCTGCCAACAGGTGGCGGCAGCAAGAAGGCACCAATTTTTGAGAGCGTACCGACGTTATTTTGCAGGGATCGGTTCGTTTCAATCAACATGACGACCAACGGTCGGCTGGACAAAATATGGGGTGCCCCTGCAATTTTTCAACCCCGTTGAAAATAATCGGGAACTTATCCTATTTTGTCGTGCCATAAAAAAGCGAGCCGCATATTGACTCGTATTTCCATTGAAGTGAGTGAGCAAGTGGTAGTACGGTAGTACAACACCCCGCATCGCCGTCGGTGCGGGGATTTTTTTGCCTGAAGCTCCCCAGGCCCAAATGCACCTGACCCATCCACGCCAGCCGAATTCGGCAAAGTCCGCTATGGATAAGCGTTTCGAGACAATAATGGCTGAAACGACTGGATGGACAATGATTTTGCCCATCGGGAACTTCTAAAAACTCCCTCCCCTGCGTAGGCAGGGGTCCAATTTCTGTTGCGGGTTCAATGGCATCCAAAAATTGGCTAGCGGCCTTTATCGCAGTGTATCCCGCTGGACACCGGTAAAGGGCAGGTTTTTAGAAGTTCCCCATCCAGCAACTGCGCATTTCCGTTCTGTCGAATTTACAACTGGCGAACCGAATATCCGCGCGCCTTGAGCAATTCGATCAAGCCGTCTTTGCCAACCAAGTGCAATGCACCAACTGCTACAAAGTGAGTCAAACCACTGGCGATATAGCCTTCAATTTTTCCGAGCATGGCAGGATGGCGCTGGTCGAGCAAAATAGCATTCAATTCGCGCACCAGCCGTCCTGATCGTGCGGCCTCGTCGCTGATTTCAACCAACAATTTGGCATCGCCCAACTGCCAGGCGTTAACGATACCGGTTACTTGATCCGACGTATGCCCCTGCTCAGACATGACGATGGCGTTCTCCAAAAAAGCCACTTGCAATGGCGTGGACATGCCGGTCAGCAACTTGATTTGTAGCAGCGAAGACTCCAGCTCAACGATTGGTTTTTTTTCCGCCAGCGCGCGTTGCGTCAGCTTCAGATCAAGCCCCTGATTTATCTCGTATCCAAGTTGGACAAACTCAACAATCGGCAATAAACCGCCCAGCATGACCGGCCGCATGGTCGCAACATTGGCAAAAGGAATTTTGTGTTTGACCAGTTGCGTTTTTAACCGCGCCAACAGGGGGGGTGGCAGGTGTTTTTCAATCGTCTCCCCTTTTGGATAATCCATCAGGCGCGCTATCTCAGCAGCATCTTTTTGGTCGGTAATGTTCGCTTCAACCACCAATTTTGCCGACCGTTGAAATGCCTTTTCGACCCCATCCGGAAGCGGATAAAAACTCGATTTACCAACATGAATGGTGCCAAACAAAAACGCCGTATTTAACCCGTCAATCGATTTAACCTCCCATAACAATGCGCGAGTACCGGTTGTTGATGGCCGCAATGGTGGCAACGTTGGTGCGGCGCGATTCGTTGGGTCGTATTCCCCCACCTCTGGCGGCGATCTTTTAGCTGTCGCGCCTGTAACGGGTGCGGCAGCGATGGCCGTCGGTGCGCTTTTTGGTAATTCAGCTTGATCCGATCGCACTGCAGGGGTAGTTGGCACGCCCGGCGAGACGGGTGCAGGCTGGGCCCGAGCGCCGCCAGCCACCGACAAGAACGCCAACCCAATAAGGAAAATCTGACTTCTTTTTAATAACATAACACCCTCAGCACAAAGAGATTGCTAAACTAGCAACTCGCATTATCCGCACAATTAACCAGATTTAATTTCTTGTTTTCGGAGGAGTCACAATGGACAGGCCTAAAAAAACGCAGCGGATCCCGTTTTTGGTCGCCATTGCGTTGTTTTGCACGTTTTTTGCCGCGCTTGCCAGCGCCCAAGAATGTAAACACCGTGGCGATCTGGACCAAATTTTTTGCGATGAGAACAAAGATCTGGTCGCAGACTCCCCCACTGATCCAAAAAAATGGAAAAACCCAAATACGATTGTGTTCACTTATACCCCGGTCGAAGATCCGGCTGTTTACGAAAAAATCTTCCAGCCGTTTACGGAAAGCCTTGGCAAATGTTTGTCCAAGCGCGTCGTGTTTTATCAAGTTAACTCCAATGCGGCGGAAATTGAGGCGATGCGTTCCGGACGCCTGCACGTCGGTGGATTCTCTACCGGGCCGACTGCCTTTGCCGTCAATATTGCCGGCGCGGTACCATTCGCGGTGAAGGGAACGGAAAAGGAATTTCAAGGCTATAACCTGATTGTTATTGTCAAAAAATCGTCGCCCTTTATGAAGTTGTCCGATCTAAAAGGCAAAAAAGTCGCACATACGTCGCCGTCGTCCAATTCCGGTCATATGGCTCCCATCGCGCTTTTCCCGGGCGAAGGCTTATTACCTGACAAGGATTACAAAATTTTGTTTTCCGGCAAACACGATCAAAGTGTCATGGGCGTCAACTCTAATGACTATGAAGCCGCTGCCGTCGCCTCGGACGTATTTCATCGCATGGCATCGCGCGGACAGGTCAAAGAAGACGATTTCCGTGTAATTTATCGTTCCAACAAATTCCCGACTTCAAGTTTTGCCTACGCGCACGATCTGGATCCCGCACTCGCCGCCAAGCTGGTGAAGTGTTTTACCGACTACCGGTTTACTCCGGAAATGGCAAAGGCGTTTGACGGTGCCGATCGTTTCTTCCCGATCTCGTACCAAAAAGATTGGGAGATCGTGCGTAAAACCAACGATGCGTTCAGCCGCGAAAATTACGACAAACAAACATCAAAAGAGGCCGAAGCCGCGAAAAAGAAGGCCGAAGAAGCCAAGGCTAAGAAGGGCTAATTGCAAAAAGGGATAGCCACTGCTGCCCTCTATTCAATTGTTGTTATAAAGGGGCACCCAATGCGGCGGCAATTCATGGAAATATTTCGTATTGCGGCGGCGGGTTTGGCCACGTTGGTTTTCACGCTGACGGCAACCGCCGCCGACACACAGGCGTGTCGATCGCGCGGCGACCTGGATGTTCTGTATTGTGATGCCGACGGCGACCTGACCGCCGATCCGCCCAAGGATTCCAAACGTTGGAAAAATCCAAAGTCGTTAATGTTGAGTTATTCGCCTCAGGAGGATCCAGCCACCTACGAAAAAATGTGGTCACCTTATGTTGAACACATGAAATCTTGCACCGCCCAAAACGTGCGTTTTTTGCAAGTGCATTCAAGTGCGGCCACTGTTGAAGCATTACGCTCCGGTCGCATTCAGTTCAGTCTGTTATCAGCGGGTGACACGCCATTCGCGGTAAACGTTGCCGGTGCCATACCGTTTGCCAATCACGGTACGGGAAAAGGCGGCATCACCACCTATCATTTAATCGTGGTGGTTCGTCACGATAGCGCCATCAAATCCATGGCCGACCTGACCGGTAAACGTGTAGCGCATGTGGCGGCATCATCCAATTCCGGCAATCTTGCCCCGCGCGCACTTTTTCCGGCGGAAGGCGTGATTCCCGACAAAGATTACAAGGTTTTATATTCGGGCAAACACGACAACTCGATTTCTGGTGTGGTCAATGGCGACTACGATGCCGCGGCGGTCGCTGATGACGTATTGATACGCATGATCCAACGCGGTGTGGTGAAGGCCACAGACCTGCGAACGATTTATACCAGCCAGCCGTTCCCGGCAGGTAGCCTTGCGGTGGCGCATGATCTCGATCCGACACTACGCAAGCGCATTGAGGATTGCACTTTTTCTTTTCGATTCCCGGCCGAATTATCAACGGCGTTTCGCGGTCCGGACCGTTTTATGCCGCTGAATTACAAACGGGATTTTGAATCGGTGCGACGCGTTGCCATCAACAGCGGCGAAGTATTGAGCAAGACTGCCAATGACGCACGCACCGCACAGGAAGCCGCCGCGCAAAAAAAACAACCCACCAAGAAATAATCATGGCTGATCGCTCAATTCAAATTCGCGGGCTTGTCAAAGAATATAAAAAAGGCGTTCCTGTATTAAAAGGAATTGACCTCAACATTCCGGGCGATGGCATGACCGCCATCATCGGACCTTCCGGCACCGGCAAGTCAACGTTGATTCGCTGCATCAATCGCCTGATTGACCCGACTGCCGGAAAAATAATTTTTCAAGGACAGGATCTGGCGCAACTTTCCGGCGTGCCGTTGCGGGAAGCGCGACGGCGCATCGGCATGGTATTTCAGGAATACAACCTGGTCGAGCGTTTAACGGTCATGGAAAACGTACTCACCGGCCGTCTCGGCTACGTCTCCGCGTTCAAGGCATGGATGCGCAAATTTCCAAAAGATGATATCGAGGAGGCGTTTAACTTGCTGGACGCAGTTGGACTGGGTAACTTTGCCAACCAACGGGCGGATGGTTTGTCTGGCGGACAACGTCAACGTGTCGGCATTGCGCGCGCCATTATGCAACACCCAGAAATTCTGCTCGCAGATGAACCCACCTCGTCGCTTGACCCGAAGACGTCGGTAGAGATTATGGAAATCATGGCGGCGATGGCCGGTAAACGCAATATTCCAGTCATCGTCAACATTCACAATGTCGCGCTCGCCAAGCGCTTTTGCCAGCGCATGATCGGTATGAATGGTGGCCAGGTTGTATTTAATGGCACGCCAGCCGAATTAACCGAATCCCACCTGAAGGAAATTTACGGTGGTGAGGACTGGCTGGAATGACGGCATTGCCATGAACTCCACGGCAAACATCGTCCCTCGCGTTGCGTTTCAGCCCAATTGGCCGGCACGCATTGCCTGGATTTTGCTCGCCATTTACGTGGTGTGGGCAGCCGGCCAACTGGATGTCACTTGGACACGTTTTGTCGAGGGCCTGACCAACGCCGCAAAGTTTGTCAGCCGGATGTTCCCGCCGGATTTTCGCCCGGACAAAGTCGAGATGATTGTTAAGGGGCTGGCCGAAAGTGTGCAAATTGCAGTGCTCGCTACTTTTATCGGCATCGCTATTTCGTTGCCCATTGGATTGATGGCCGCTCGCAACTTGATGCCGGCTTGGGTTGTTTGGCCGGCGCGGGCATTAATTGCCGTTTGTCGATCGTTGCACGAAGTGGTGATCGCCATCATCTTTGTCAAGGCAGTTGGATTTGGTGCCATCGCCGGCATCGGTGCGCTGGTAGTCGGGTCGGTTGGATTTATTTCGAAACTGTTTGCCGAGGCCATCGAAGAAATTTCGCCCAAACAAGTAGAGGCGGTGCGTGCTTCAGGTGCCGGATTTTTCAGCGTGCTGACCTTTGGGGTGATTCCGCAGGTATTTGCCCGCTTTTTAGGCTTTGCCTCCTACCAGTTTGATTCCAATCTGCGACATTCAACCATGATTGGAATCGTTGGCGCGGGCGGAATAGGCGGCAGCCTATTCTCGGCATTCCAACGTTTTGACTATGATTTTGTCTGCGCCATTCTGATTGCCATTATCGCGTTAATCCTTTTTGCCGAGGTCGTGTCCGCATACGTTCGCGCCTTGTTTAATGACAACCTCGCCCTGTTGGATTATTTTCGAGACCGGCGAGCAGCACGTTTATCCCGCGAAAAAACCGCCACGTTGAAGGCTTCCTGATGAGCGCAGTTGAAAGCACCGGCAGCGCGCGCCAATGGAACCGTTTTACACCGGAACAAAAAATCCTGCGATTTGCATTTTATTTTTTAACGCTGGCGGCGATTGTATTTTCGTTAAAAAATATTGAGATCATTCCGGAATTCCTGTTGGACGCGCCCGAGCAAATGAAGGATTTTTTCTCGCGCATGTGGCCCATGGATACACCGTACTACGCCAAGTCGGTGCATGAGGCTTTGATCGAGACGCTTAATATCGCCACCCTCGGCACGTTGTTATGCCTGTGCATGGCAATTCCAGTCGGGATCATGGCGGCCAATAACGTCGTGCCGTTCAAAACCCTCAATGTGCTGGCAAAATTTATTCTGGTTGCGAGCCGATCGGTCAACACCCTGGTCTGGGCGCTGTTGTTTATCGCCATCTTTGGTCCGGGCGCGCTGGCCGGAACACTCGCGATCGCCTTTCGATCGATTGGCTTTGTCGGCAAATTATTTGGCGAGGCACTTGAAGAAGCCAACAAAGGGCCGGTCGAGGCACTCAAGGCGACCGGAGCGCCTAATACCTCGGTATTCTTAAAAGGTTATTGGCCGCAGGTCATGCCCTCATTCTGGTCAATCGCCCTATTTCGCTGGGACATCAACGTGCGGGAATCTGCCGTGCTGGGACTGGTTGGCGCTGGCGGTATCGGCATGGCCATGGATACGGCGATGAACCTTTTCCGCTGGGACCAAGTCGCGGTGGTGCTCTCAACCATATTTGTTGTGGTCATCATTGCCGAGATCGCGGTGGGATACATTCGGAAGCGCATCATTTAGCCCTTGCTTCAAGATGCGGCCTCCAGCCGTACCAGATCGTCTTGAATCCGCCGCCCAGGGCATTGATTCAACCCGTTACGGCGGGCTCATCACCACATTCAAACTGATCGGTGCCTGGGGAACAAAGGGGTCGATTTCAAGCGCGCGGTAACACACCGCCAAAACATCCAACTCCTCCCGCCCACCCGGTGCGTGCAGCACCACGACATCGCCTACACCCGCTTTCATCAACGCCCGCGCCAACGGCGAAATCCAGGTGATGTAGTTGCGCTTCAGGTCAAGTTCATCGATGCCGACAATTGAGACCGTCTTTTCGTCCCCCGCCTGATTGGCGTAGGCGACGGTGGCACCAAAAAAAACCCGCTCAGCGATCTCGTCATCGCGCGGGGCGGCTGGATCCACCACCTCCGCATGGTCGAGCCGTTTTGACAAAAAACGAATACGCCGATCAATTTCACGCAACCGCTTCTTGCCATACTGATAATCTGCATTTTCGCTTCGGTCGCCGTTTTTTGCGGCCCACGATACCGCCACCGTCACGGCAGGCCGCTCTTTGTCGAGCAAATACATCAGTTCATCCTTGAGGCGCTGGTGACCACCAGGCGTGATGTAATTTTTCGCCCCAATAGGAATGACGGCGATTGCCAACTCAAAGTCGTCATCGTCAGCCGCATCATTTTCCTTGGTGAAGGCTTTACTCATAGATGAATATTCACACGCTTGCGGAAGGATAAAACTTGATTATACTTTTACACCTGTACTCCCCCGGCTGGTGCCTCAAATTTATACCACGACCTGCGACAGACTTTATGCCAAGTAATGCCTACCTCGTCCTGAAAGTCTCCGAAAACGCCAGCGAAGCGAGCATAGAGCGCGCCTATCAATCGCGGGTCATCGAGGTACAGACCAATATGACGATGAGTGAAGCCGCCAAACAGACGGAAATGCTGGCCATTGAAGAGGCCAACCGGGTGTTGTCGCGGGCAACATCACGAGAGCTATATGATCGCCAATTGGCGGCCGATCGCAACAAGGGTGAATCATCCGCTGGCAGTGGGATCGGCAGCAAATTGGTCGTGGCCGGCGTGATCATTGCGATTATTGCGGGCGGCTATTTTTGGATTCAGCAACGCGAAGCGGCCCGACAACAGGTCGAACAGGAGCGTATCGCCAGCGACCAACGCGCCACTGCGGCATTGGCTGCCGCGACCGCTGCCCGAC
>JANPNU010000470.1:0-3795 GCA_031427615.1 Burkholderiales bacterium | reverse complement strand
CATGACCAAGCCCCATCGCCTCGGGTTGGCGAACATATACATATTGAATATTGGGTGGCAGCAAATTACGCACTTCATTTAACAACTTCAATTTGCCCTTTAGCTGCAGCTCCGCTTCCAGTTCGTATGCCTTGTCAAAATGATCTTCAATCGTGCGTTTGCCGCGGCCGGTGACAAAAATCATTTCGGTGATGCCGGCGGCGGCGGCTTCCTCCACCGCGTACTGAATCAGCGGCTTATCCACCACCGGCAGCATTTCTTTCGGGCTCGCCTTGGTGGCGGGCAAAAAGCGGGTACCGAGTCCGGCAACCGGAAAGACAGCTTTGGTAATTTTTTTAGTTTTCATCACAATATTTTCGCGCGGGTCGCGCCAATAATTACCACAAAAAAATCCAGTTAGAAAATAGTCAGCGCACAAACGAATTGCGCCGCATTCCAATTATTCAAGCATGGACAGAAAATTTGCCTCATCCAAAATTGCCACGCCAAGCGCACTCGCCTTTTCAAGTTTACTCCCCGCCTCCGCCCCGGCTACAACAAAGTCGGTTTTCTTCGAGACACTGCCAACCACTTTTGCGCCACGCTGCTCAAGCTTTTCCTTGGCTTCGTCACGCGACATAGCCTGCAACGTACCTGTCAGGACCACCGTCTTTCCGGCGAACGGACCGTCTGCAACAACGTTAACAATGCCATCGTGCTCCTCCCAGGTGATACCACAAGCGCGCAGCTGCGTAATCACTTCAAGGTTATGCGGTTCGTCAAAAAAATTACGGATGGACTGGGCGACAACCGGTCCGACGTCGTTGGTATTTTGCAGATCTTCCAGCCGCGCGGTGATGATGGCATCGATGCGGCCAAACGTCTTCGCCAGAACCTTGGCGGTTGCCTCACCCACATGACGAATACCCAGTGCAAACAAAAAACGCGCCAGTGTGGTTTGTTTGGAATGTTCCGCCCCATCCAACAAATTCTGCGCGGACTTATCGGCCATCCGCTCAAGGCCGGCCAACGCACTCAATTTCAGCCGGTACAAATCCGCCGGCGTCCGCACCAAATCCTGATCAACAATTTGATCGACTAATTTTTCGCCCAGCCCGTCAATATTCATCGCCCGTCGCTGCGCAAAATGAAGCAACGCTTGTTTGCGCTGCGCCGGACAAAACAATCCGCCGGTACAGCGGGCAATCGCCTCGCCTTCCAGCTTGACGATGGCTGAATCACATTCCGGACATCGGTTTGGCATGACGAATTCGCTGGCACCGTCTGGCCGTTTGGCAAAAATCACCGCCGCCACTTCCGGAATCACATCTCCCGCCCGTCTCACCACCACGGTGTCGCCGATTTTTAAATCCTTGCGACGAACTTCATCTTCGTTATGCAGGGTTGCATTGGATACGGTGGTACCACCGACAAAGACCGGTTGTAATCGCGCCACAGGGGTAATGGCACCGGTGCGGCCAACCTGCACATCAATGCCCAATAACAGGGTAATAGCTTCCTCTGCCGGAAATTTATGGGCGACGGCAAAGCGCGGTGCACGTGATACAAATCCCAGCTGGTCCTGTTGCGCGTAGCTGTTCACCTTGTACACCACGCCGTCAATATCGTATGGCAGGGACGGGCGTTGTTTACCGATGCGTTGAAAATAATTCAAGAGCCCGTCGGCACCACGACACACCGCCCGCTCGTGTGATACCGGAAAATGCATTTTCTCCAACGCGTCCATGGTGGCGCTATGGCTGTCCGGCAGGCGTGACATGGAGGACCCGGCAAATCCCTCGACCGCGCCGACACCATAAGCAAAAAATGACAGGGGGCGCAGGGCAGTCAATTTTGAATCGAGCTGGCGAAGTGAACCCGCGGCGGCATTTCGCGGATTGACAAAAATCTTTTCACCTTTTTCCGCCTGTAGTTGATTGAGTCGCTCAAAATCTTTTTTCTGCATCACCACTTCACCGCGCACTTCCAGCAGTGACGGCGCGTCCTTAATACGGAGTGGAATGGAGCGAATTGTTTTTAAATTTTGCGTGACGTCTTCACCCAACGAGCCATCCCCGCGAGTGGCACCCTGCACAAATTGGCCATCAACGTAGGTTAGCGAAATGGCGAGGCCATCAAATTTGGGCTCGCATGCGTATTCAATTTCAGCAACGTCCAGGCCCTGCCGGCATCGTTTGTCAAAGGCAAGAATCTCGTCGTCGGAAAAGGCGTTGCCCAGCGACAACATCATTAGCCGGTGAGTCACCTCATTAAATTGGTCCAAAGGCGCGGCGCCAACACGCTGCGTCGGCGAATCAGCCGTTGCCAATTCTGGGTAACGTTGCTCTAGGGCAAGTAATTCACCAAACAACCGATCGTATTCGGCGTCGCTGATAGATGGCGCATCAAGTACGTGATACCGATAGAGGTGTGCTTCCAGCTCCCGCCTGAGCGTCGCGACACGCTCGACTGACGCGGCGCCCGCAACGTCTGACATGATTTACGCGTACAACCTGAGCGCGATCGACGACCCAGGGGGGATGCCTTTTTGCTGCATATCGCCCGTGACGCCGTGGATGGTGTCGGCAATCAGTTTCCGACCGTGCGTCGTCAGCACCTTTTTATTGTCATCCACCACTTCGCCGTGCAAAACATCGGCGAATTTAAGTGCGAGCGTAAACATTTGCTCAAACACCTGGCCAACCCGCGGCGTGCGTGGCACATCAAGTGCAAACGAGAGATGCGTCAGATACGGCTGGTCGGTACGAAGACTCGGTGACTCGGCGGGGTTGCCATTTCGAACAGTAAACAACACCCGTCCGACATCGTCCTTTTTTGCGAATTCGCCCGACGCCAACGGGACCAGCCCTTGCGACTCGGCCAGACCGCGCACCTTGGTGGCGGCAAAGGTCGCGCCGCTTTTGCCAATAATGTTGATGGCAATTTCAATGTCGGACTCAGCACAAAACGCGTCAATCATTTGTGCGCGACGCAACGCCTCCTGCACCGGCTCGCGTTGTGACACGGCGTGGATGTCGGTGGCAAAACCAGTCATGGCCTCATCAAAATTTTGCAAAATGGCAGGATCAATCGCACCGCCGCGATCGGCCAACTGCAGACCCGCACGTAACTCACTGTATTTTTCATCCAGGGTCGGATCAACAGGCTGCCACAGGCCACCCACCAGCCCCTCCCACAAAATATTTCTGGCGATCTTTTGCGACTGGGCAATCATGGGCGCATAACGATCGGCTTCCACCGGTGCGTCTGCCAGGATCATGGCAACCGTATCAATTTCGGCATTGATTGCCGGTGCCATTTCACTCGAGGTGCCCGCTCCCGCGTTGCCAGCATAACCATCCGCAAATACCTGCCCGATTGATTCATCCGCACCAATCGGCGCGGTCAAATCATCCAGCGCAGATTGATCATCGAACGCCCCCGCGCGTCCAAACGTCGGCTCAACCCGTGACGACCCGACGCCGGCCTGATCGGCAACATTGGCGAACAGGGCATCGGCACCGGCGGATGATCCATGGGCGAACGCGCGCTCGGCACGCCGCCGATACTTTGACTCCTGCCAGCGGTTATAAACAATGACCGCGACAATCACGACGGCAATCATGCCGATGAGTACAAACTGAAAGTCAGAAATCATCCGCTACCCTCAGGCTGGAAATTTAACGTGGCCGGGCACAGCGCAAACCAAACCAAAAGAGCTTTAACCACCCTCGTTTCCAGCCATTTTTGCCCCAAACGCCGCATTCACATTACCTTTTAAATTGACGAAACTGCTGTTGGTTTAACGTTGGTTGC
>JANPNU010000469.1:0-1818 GCA_031427615.1 Burkholderiales bacterium | reverse complement strand
CCAACACTGCACGCCCACGCATTGCGGCGTGGATGGCCGATAATTGAGATCAAATGATTAAGAAATTCATTACCAAGATGTTTGGTCGGC
The DNA here is from genome assembly GCA_031427615.1 of Burkholderiales bacterium. Lineage (GTDB taxonomy): Bacteria > Pseudomonadota > Gammaproteobacteria > Burkholderiales > Usitatibacteraceae > UKL13-2. The sequence continues at coordinate 1,728 of JANPNU010000469.1, read as the reverse complement.
GGCGAGCACGGCGTACCGGTGTTGACGACGAGCCGACCCGTTATGCCCGCGCCGAACATGGCATCGATCGTCGGGATATTTCTGATGCGGCCATTCGCACTTGTGAGGGCTTGCACCGGGCGGGCTTCGCGGCATTCGTAGTCGGCGGCGCCGTGCGTGATTTATTGTTGGGGCGCCATCCGAAGGATTTTGATATTGCCACCGATGCCACGCCAGAGGAGGTTCGCGGTGTATTTCGCCGCTCACGCATTATTGGTCGTCGATTTCGATTGGTTCACGTCATGTTCGGTTCGGAAACCATCGAGGTTTCGACCTTTCGTTCGGCGCATGACGCCAGCAGTGATGAGAATAGCGCCAATACCGATGAGCACGGCCGGTTATTGCGGGACAACGTTTATGGCTCACAGTCTGAAGACGCCATCCGTCGTGATTTCACCATGAACGCGCTGTTTTATGATCCGGAAGCCGAAGAGGTTTGGGATTACACCGATGGCTTCAAGGATATCGAAAATCGTCGTGTGGTCATGATTGGTGATGCCGAGACACGTTACCGGGAAGATCCGGTGCGCATGCTGCGGGCGGCCCGTTTTGCCGGCAAGCTCGGTTTTTCCATTGACGCCAAAACAGTAGCGCCCATCACAACCTTGCGATCGTTATTGGCCAACGTTCCGGAAGCACGGTTGTTTGATGAGATGCTCAAGCTGTTGTTGTCCGGTCACGCGCTGGCGTGCATCGGTGAACTGCGCCAGCTCGGATTACATTCATATCTGCTGCCATCGCTGGATCAGCTGATTGGTGACAAGAATGAGCAGCAATTTACAAAACTCGCATTACAACGCACCGATGAGCGCATTGGTGACGACCGTGGTGTGTCGCCGGCATTTTTGTTTGCTGCGTTGTTTTGGAATTTGATGACCAATCGTTGCGCTGAATTGGAAGCGCGTGGTGAACGTCCGCTGGCGGCGTTGCATTTGGCGATGGACGAGGTGCTGGAAGCACAACGTCGCACGCTCGCGATCCCGCGGCGATTTGACGCCAATATCAAGGAAATATGGGTATCACAACCGCGATTTTTACAGCGCTCAAAAGTCAAGGCCTATCGTTTGCTGAGCCACCCGCGTTTTCGTGCTTGTTATGATTTTTACGCGTTGCGTGCCGAGGCAAATAACGCCGACCAGGAGGTTGCCGCCTGGTGGGAGAAATTCCAATTTGCGGATGATGACGTGCGCGAAAACATGTTGATGGCGGATGACGAGCCGAAGAAAAAGCGCCGACGACGCAAGCAGTCGAGTAGCGGCGGTGTCGAACCGGTCGCGACCCACTCCAAGCAGCCCGACCTCGCCGAATAATGGCTGACAATCTTTCTGGCTTCCGGTCAACTGTGTTTATTGGCTTGGGCAGCAATATGGAAAATCCTATCCAACAGGTTCAGCGGGCATTGCGGGAAATTGACGAAATTGCCGAATGTAAGTTGGTCAGTATTTCGTCACTTTATGAATCCGCGCCCATCGTTGGAGAAAATGACGGCAGGGCGACCAGCCAGCCAGCTTATATCAATGCTGTTGCAAAAGTGGCGACAACATTGTCGCCGCAGCATCTGCTGCAATGTTTGTTGGATATTGAGGCGCGCCATCATCGCATCAGGATGAAAAAAAATGGCCCGCGTACTCTCGATCTGGACATTCTGATTTTTAACGAGTGGCGCATTGATTCGCCTGAACTCACCAC
>JANPNU010000468.1:0-7240 GCA_031427615.1 Burkholderiales bacterium | reverse complement strand
GACACCGTCAGGCAAATGCCGGGCTTTTGTGTAATGAACCCCGCAATGGCCGCCGCGTTACCGGCATTTTGTTCATGTCTGAACGAAATGACCCGCATACCTTCCGCTTGCGCCATACGCGTCAGATCGGTGATCGGTATGCCGGGCAGGCCGTATATTGTATTGATGCCGTTTAGTTTCAGGGCGTCGATAACCAGATGAAATCCATCGGTCATTTCTGGGGTTGGTGCATCGGTTGTCATACTGGGATGCCTCGCGTTTTCTTCATCGATTCGGGCTGTCGCCCGAATCCGGTATTTCAAATTTGAACAACGGGCGACGATCTTGTTAAGACTGATCGTCGATTCTTTTACTAAAATATATTCACGGCGCGCCAGACGATAATTTGATGATCGCCAGCCCACATCATAAAAATGCCACAATAAGACCGCCTTGATTCCTGTCAATCAACCTTGGAAACCCAGATGACCTTACTCATTTCTCATCCTCAACGTGATGCGATTCGCACCGTTTTACAGCGAAATATCGTGTTGCGAACCTTCAAAACCCGCGCGTTCAGTGATCTGGAAAAACTGCTTTCAATTGCCGAATACAAAAAAGGCGATCTGCTATTGGGCCAGGGCGAACACGCCATGACCCAATATTTTGTGCTGGAGGGCGTGCTCAAACGTGTGGTTTCGAATCAGGAAGGCAAAGAAATGATTTTGCGCTTCGCTGCCGAAGACGACATGGAAACCTGTTATGCCGCATGGCGATTACGCACCCCCACTCCTTATGCCATTCGGGCCGTGATGAAAACAAAAGTTGCCATGTTGCCAATGGAAGCGTGGGTTGATTTTATTGAACACCATCCAGCCATGAAAGGCGATTTTGAATACGAAGTCATGCATTTGATGTCGGAAGTCATGGCGCATGCCATCACGCTGCATTTGCTCGATGCACAAGGCCGTGTACAACGGTTCCTGCGCAAACATCCTGAACTTTACGAGCGTGTACCAATGAAAGAGTTGGCGTCGCATTTAAACCTGTCTGCTGAAACACTTTCCCGCTTAAAACAAAAAGGCAAGATTCAGGCCATTCTTGCGCGTTGACCACATGAACACGCATAACCAAAAACACATATCGCCAATCGGCGCGCCTTTTCAGCCAAAAATAGCCGCATCGGCGCGCCAATACATGCCTTTATCGACCGCGACATTTGCCAATGATGTGCATCATCGGTGTCCAAAACAGCATTAACAAGGCCAGACCGGTAATTGAACCCACCAAACCGTTACTGAAAAACACCGTCACGGTTCCCTGTGAGATCAACATCGATTGCCTGAATGCATCCTCGGCACGATCACCCAATACCAATGCCAAAACCATCGGTGCCAATGGATAATCCAGCTTCTTGAACACATACCCGACCACGCCAAACAGCACCATCAGCCAAACGTCAAACATCGAGTTATGCACCGTAAACGCGCCGATTGCACAGATCACCAAAATAACCGGCGCAATAATCGAAAACGGGATACGCAGGATCGAAGCAAATAACGGCACAGTGGTGAGCACCACAATCAGACCGGCGATGTTGCCCAGATACATCGAGGCAATCAGCCCCCAGACAAAATCCTTTTTTTCCTCAAACAACAACGGACCCGGCTGCAATCCCCAAATCAACAGGCCGCCAAGCAATACCGCCGCCGTAGGGGAGCCTGGTATACCCAGCGTCAACATGGGCAGCAACGCCGCCGTACCAGCTGCGTGCGCCGCCGTTTCGGGTGCAATCACACCTTCGATTTCACCTTTGCCAAAGTTAGCGCCGTTTGGCGATAGACGTTTCGCCACGCCATAACCCATAAACGACGCGGGGGTGGCACCTCCGGGGGTGATGCCCATCCAGCAACCAATGACCGATGATCGCAGCGATGTTTTCCAGTACTTCGGCAGCACTTTCCACGTTTCGAGCACCACCTTCATGCGCATCTTGCCTTCGGCGCCTTTGAAGTGCAGCCCCTCTTCCAGCGTCAGCAAAATCTCGCCGATGCCAAACAGTCCAATGACCGCGATCAGGAAATCAAATCCCTTGAGCATGTTGGTAAAACCAAAGGTCAGGCGCAATTGACCGGTCACCGTATCAAGCCCCACCGCGGCCAGGGCAAAGCCCAACATCATGGCCGCAACCGTTTTCATCGCCGGCGACTTGGTCATACCAACGAAGCTGCAAAAGGTCAGAAAGTAAACCGCAAAAAATTCCGGCGGCCCGAACCGCAGCGCAAATTTTGCGACCAGCGGCGCCAGAAAGGTAATCATGAGTACGGCGATAAAAGCGCCGACAAATGACGATGTAAATGCCGCCGTCAGCGCTTCACCGGCTTTGCCTTGCTGCGCCATCGGATAACCATCGAATGTTGTGGCCACACTCCACGGCTCGCCGGGAATATTGAACAATATCGAGGTGATCGCGCCTCCAAACAAGGCTCCCCAGTAAATACACGACAACAAAATGATGGCGCTCACCTGTCCGGCCGGGCTGCTGCCCATCGCAAACGTGAGTGGCAATAGTATCGCCACGCCATTGGCACCGCCGAGACCGGGTAACACACCGATCAATACACCGAGCAAAATGCCGACCATCATCAAACCCAGATTCATCGGTGTCAGCGCCACCGAAAAACCGTGCATGAGGCTATTGATTTCGTCCATGACGCGCCCCTAATCCAGACCAAGCAGGGCTTCGAGCGGGCCTTTTGGCAACGGCACCTTGAACCATATTTCGAACATCAAGAAAAACACCACTGGCACACTCACACTCACCGCAAACGTGATTCCCCAGCGATATTTACCAAGCCAAATCATAAAAATCGCAATGAAAACTGCTGACGCAACATAAATGCCCAAGCCGGGGATCGGTCCCGCACCGGCAATCAACAACACATAAACAATGGTTGGAATCAGCACCGACATAATCAGTTTCAACGATTCAAGACTGACAAACGATTCACCACCATCAGTGAGTCCTTTTTCCCGCAGCGCATTGAAAAAATTCACAGTGCTGGCGATGCAAAGAATCACACCAATGTAAAACGGAAAATAACCCGCTTCCGGGCCGTCCGGTGCCCAACTGGCGCCAATCCGTTTGCTGTCAAAAATAACAATGGCGCCCAGGATAAAAATGACAATTGCTGTTGCGATGTCAACGCTGCGCACCGATGCTGCAGACTTTTCTGCGGGTTCACTCACTGGGACCTCCTCCTCGAAAGACTTGTCCAGCACAACTAACTTTTAATGGGCCGCCAAAAACATTGTTTTTTTGCGCACATGGTTTTTCACATTCTGGCCTGCCGATGAAATAAATGACTTGACGTAGCTCTACTTTTCAAAAAAAAACGAAACCATTTTGTGGTTTCGTTTTCCCTGGAAACAATGACGTGGTTTATTTTTTTGCCAGGAAGCCTGCTTCCGTCATCAGTGTTATGTGCCGCTGCTCTTCCTTAGTCAGCCACTTGACGAAATCATCACCCGACAATGCAGTGGAATCAAACGCCCCCTTCTCCATGAACTCTTTCCATTCCGGCGTATCACGTACTTTTTTCATCAGGTCGACATAAAATGCAACCTGCTCCTTGGTGACACCCGGTGCCATAAATATTCCGCGCAGCATTTGGTAGTCCACATCCAACCCCTGACTCTTGCAAGTCGGCACGTCGCCCCATGCCTGTGTTGGTGTGACCTTTCCTTTGTAAGGCATTAGTTTGTCGTCGAACACACAAAGTGCGCGCAATTTACCGGCACGCCATTGCTCGACGGCTTCGATCGGGTTATTCACCGTCGAGTCGACGTGTTTGCCGACTAACTGCACCGCCACTTCGCCGCCGCCTTTATACGGGATATAAATAAATTTGGCAGCTGACTGTTTTTCAACGGCAACCGTGATGATCTGGTCTTCCTGTTTGGACCCGGTGCCACCCATTTTCATTTTGCTGGGGCCGGCGGCCTTTACCGCATCAACGTATTCCCTGGCGGTTTTATAAGGCGTCTCCGCATTCACCCAAAGCACAAATTGGTCTAGTGCCAGCATTTGCACGGGGGTTAATTCTTTCCAGTTAAAGGGCACACCGGTGGCCAGCGGTGTGGTGAACAAATTCGACAGGGTAATAATAATTTTATGCGGGTCTTTGGCGGCGCCTTTAATGTCCAGAAATCCTTCGGCACCCGCGCCACCACTCTTGTTGACCACCATCATTGGCTGCTTCATCAGATTGTTTTTGCTGACCACGCCCTGTATGAATCGCGCCATCTGATCGGCCCCTCCGCCGGTGCCGGCTGGCACGACGAATTCAACAGACTTGGTTGGTTCCCATGCGTATAAACTGGCACTGGCCATCACTGCGGCTGCACCGAGTGTGGACGTCACTAAACTAAAAACTGCTTTCAGACCGGGACGGCGATTTTGTATGTTCATCTTGTTTCCTTGAAAAGAAAATCCCTGTGGGTGGTTCTAGTTATATGAGTGGTTCCAACAACATGTAACGGTTACATCAAAATCATCAAACGTTACGCGGCACGCTTAATTCTAATTCGTCCGCTTCGCCAAATTTCGGCGTTCGCCAAGAATTTTCCCCAAAGTGACGACCAGTAACGCGCAAAATGCCGGCATTGCATACGACATCCATGCCGCATTGTGTTTGACCCAGAGGGCGTCGACCGGATCGGTAATGGCCATTTCACCCGCCACGAAGCCAAGTACCGCCGCGCCCAGCGTAATGATGACCGGAAAACGCCCCATCAGTTTCATTAATAACGTGCTTGCAAAAATAATCAATGGAATTGAAATGGCCAAACCCAGCACCAATAACGTCATCTTGTATTCGACCGGTGCCGCATCGGCGGCAGCGGCAACAGCAATTACGTTATCCACACTCATCACCAAATCCGCCACCAGTATTGTTTTGATTGCCACCCATAGACTGGCGTGCCCGTCGACCTCGGCGTCGGCCACATCAGGCACCAATAATTTGACACCAATCCAGATTAATAATAACGCCCCGACAATTTTCAACCAGGGGAATGCCAGCAACTTCACCGCAAAAACAGTGAGGATGATTCGCAAAACGATGGCCGCACCTGATCCCAGAAAAATAGCCCACTTTTGCTGTTTTCCTGAAAGGGTTCGCGCGGCCAGCGCAATCACCACGGCATTGTCCCCGGACAGCACAATGTTGACACCAATGATGGTAAACAACGCTGTCAAAAAAGCCGGATCAAGGAAATTCATTTCACCGCCTTTCACCCGACGATATACAATGATGTTGAATGGAAAACATAAACCTATATTGCGACCAGATTGACAGAAAAAATTTTGCGCGCAGTCGCGATTGTGACCCGCCCTGTGCGACCTTGGGCGCGCAGTTGATCGCATTGCGCCGGTTGGTAACGATTCAGCCAGCCGTTCGTGAAGCCGATTTTTACGTCATTGCGCGGGCCATGTCCTTGACATTTGGCAACTTTTTAACGATTGCCGTGTTCATCTGCGTTAGTCTGACGGCGTTAATGGCGACACCCGCCGGTGCCCAGACAAATGTCCACCGTCCGGACAGCATGGTTGCGCGCGAATTTCTGACCGCACACGATGCCTTTGATCGACGCAACATTGCCGCACTCGGCATTGCCCACAAAAATTTTTCGGCTGCCGGTGGTGCCCGCAGCGATTTTCCACTTGCGCCCTACATTAGCTGGTGGTGGTTTTCTGCCCAGCTCGCACAATCGGCACAAAATGTGATCGCCCTGGGCAGCGACATCGACAAGTTTCTGCTCGAATTTCCAGATACACCATTTTCCGACCAATTGCGACGCGATTATTTGCGCGCGCTTGGATCGCTAAATTTGTGGCCGCGCTTTGTCGTCAATCAGGCCCACTATCGCGGCGACGACTCGGAAGTTGCCTGCCAGCGATTGCGTTATCGATTACTTGGTGACGATCGCGCGGTTGTTCCAGCCGCATTGGCCGATGCCAAACGCCTGTGGGATATGGCCAAACCGATCGCAGGTCCATGTTACGACGTGTTCGAGCGGGTTGCCGATCCATTACGTAACTCAAAAATGTTGACCAACAACGACGTTTGGCAGCGCACCCGTACCCTGTTTGAAAATGGTCAAATCAACGACGCCCGACGCAGCGCGGCATTTGCCACCAATATTTCCGCTGACTTTGACGCCGCCAGCGCCCGGGCAAATCTTGACGCAAAGCGTTTCTTGGAAAAACATACGTTTAAAGCAAACGATCGCGCTGGCATTGAATTGACACTATTTGCCGTTACCAGACTGGCACGCAGCAATGCCGGTCACGCCGCCCAATGGCTCGACAAAAACCAATCTCATTTCAACCAGAATGACGCCCAATATGGATGGGCGCAAATTGGAATTCACGGTGCGATGCAACTCGACATCAATGCATTAACGTGGTTTACCCGCGCGGGTAGCCTGCCACTGAGTGACGCCCAAGCAGGCTGGTTGGTGCGGGCGGCACTGCGGCAAACCGCCGTCGACCCGACACAGTGGGCAACCGTAAAACGGGCCATTGGTGGCATGTCCGCCGCCGAAAAACGCGACTCGACCTGGCGGTATTGGTTGGCCCGCGCGCTGGCTGTTTCAACCGAGCCGGAGCATTTGAGCGCAGCGCGCAGTTTGCGCGAAACCCTTGCTCGCGAAAATTCGTTTTATGGTGTGCTGGCGGCAGAAGACCTCGGAATAACATCCACCCCCAACTTTCAAACGTCACAGCCGACCGAGGATCGCGTTAACAACGTCGCCAGTCGCATTGGGATCAGACGGGCGGTGATGTTATACAAGCTGTCCGCGTATAAACCGGATTTGCGTCTGGATGCATTGCGCGAATGGCAATTTGCCATTCGCGGCATGGACGACGCGACGCTTCTGGCGGCCGTGGCGGTGGCATTACAAAATGATTTGCCGGACCGCGCGATCAACACTGCTGAAAGAACCCAGGCGGATCACGATCTTGGCCAAAGATACCCGCTGCCTCACCGTGAATCGCTGGCGGCGAGTGCCAAACAAAACGGACTCGATGAAGCATGGGTATTCGGATTGATTCGACAGGAAAGCCGTTTTATCACCGATGCACGCTCGCGGGTTGGCGCACAGGGATTGATGCAACTTATGCCGGCTACTGCAAAGTGGGTGGCCAAACAAATTGGCATCAAAAATTTACCCGCGTCCAAGGTGGTGGAGGTGC
>JANPNU010000467.1:0-3846 GCA_031427615.1 Burkholderiales bacterium | reverse complement strand
AGATTGGGCGGCTAAAGTGATTGAGGACATCGATAGGAATAAAAACAAGTAGAGGCACTGTATTTAAACCCCGGCCATCTAAACCCCAAGCCATCTGAACCCGTCCAACTGAGGAATCTAGGTTAAAGGAACCAATGTTGTCGCGGAAATGCCCATTTTTTCCAGCCGCCAAAACAAACCAAGCCGCAAACGCGGCTCGGAATTGGCTAACGTGACTAACAAAAATCTAGGCGAGGAACCCCAAATCCGTATTCGAAAAACGTCCGATATTCGGAAACACCGTGGCCATGCTGCTTGGAGCCACCCCAAACCACTTGGCCAACGTTGCGCCGTATTGATCGACCGAGGTGGTGGGAATCCAGCGTCCGTTGGTAGACAGATCACTCGGGCCGGCCAAGGTGAGATTCGGGAAGGTGCCATAAAATTCCTGCCCCTTGACGGCACCGCCAACCATGATTTGGTGGCTACCCCAACCATGGTCTGAGCCACCGCCGGAAGCCGGCTTTAATGTGCGGCCAAAATCGGACAGGGTAAACGTGGTCACCTGATTGGCGACGCCCATTTGCACGGTTGCATCATAAAACGCCTTCAACGCCGCGTCGAGCTGACCGTACAAGGTGTTGTGCGCGGTAATCTGATTGGTGTGGGTATCAAACCCACCCAACGAAACAAAAAAGATCTGGCGCTTCAGTCCGATGGTGTTGCGCGCCTCAATCAACTTCGCGACTTGCCTGAGTTGATTGCCAATATTCGAATTTGCATTGGCAAAAATTGGCGTGATGGTGGTATTGGTGGCGGTGATGATCGGATTGATCACATCGGACGCACCAATTGCCTGCGCAAACAGATCATCGGCTTCACGAACAAAGTCGTTACCGGCGTTTAAGTCCATCATGTTTTTGAGCGCGGTTTCACGGGCGGTGGTTGCGGCGGCATTACCAAAAGTACTCAAACCAAAGGTGCCGGCTGACGGAATGGCCAACAAACGCGGCGTATTGCCGTTCAGATAAACCGCGGAACCGGCGATGGAGGTGATCATCGGGAAATTACTGCCGTTCGATGGGCCAACAACGTCACCCATGCGACCGCCCCAACCGGTACGCTCGATTCCCTTTGATACCGACGTCTGCCACTGTAACTGTTGATCCGAATGCGAAAACAACTGTTCGGGACGGGATTTGCTGGCCGCCGTATATTCGGCCTTGGTGAGTGGTTCGGTCAGGGTTCCAACGTTGGCGAGGATCGCCATTTTGCCGGAATCAAATAATGTCTTCATGCCGGTCATGGCCGGATGCAAGCCGTAGTCTTTGTTGAGCAGTTTTGGTTTGATGGCAAGTAATTGCGCCTGCGTCAGCGCCACCCCGGCATTTGCCTGGGCACCACGCGCCGTGGCGTACAGGTTGTATTCCGCCAAATCCAGGGGTACAACGAGATTATTGGCGTCGTTGCCACCAAATAAAAATACGCAGACCAATGCTTTGTAGTCGGTGACCGGCGCAGATTGCGCCAGCGCCGCAGAAAGCCCAAGGCCGTCGAGCGTGCCGGTTGCGGAAATCGCGCCCGCGCCGGCAATGGCTTTTAACATGCGACGGCGGGTGATGATGTGTGGTGCGTTCATGGTGTGCTCCTACCGGTCTACTTGAAATTGGCTCGAGGTGAGCACAAGGTACGCCGCAGTACGGGCACGCGTCAACGTATCTGTCGAGGCAACCGCGTTTACAGCATTCACAATCTGCTGCTGACTCGATGTTGATAATGCGCCCGCGGCAAAGATCCACGACAGCTTATCCACCAGCGCGGCTGGGTTGCCGGCCAACGCCTGCCACGGTGTCCAATCAACAGTGGTTCCGGTGGCACCGGTCACGGTTGCGTCGATGGCGTAGTTGACGTTGGTCACATTGCGCAAAAAGTTGGCGCGTGCAAATGCCGTTGTGGACGTGAGGATTTCGAATTCGGGTCCGAGTTTGCCATTGGAAATCGTGTTGTCCGGGACAAAGTAATTAAATACCGTCGGTGCGCGGAATAAATCCTGCGCCATCGCCGCGTATTGGGTACGAACCCAAACCCCATCATTCACACCGCCGAGTCCGCGATAAGCGCTCAGGGCGAGCAAAACCGGCTCTTTGAGTTTACCCACGCCTGCAACGGTCTTGATCGGACCGCGCGCTTCCGGATCCAGCAGAATCGCCCGCACCACTGCTTTTAGGTCACCCTTTACGCCCAGCCCGTTGTTATCAAATACATTTGCCACACGTGTCACATAGGCGGGGCCCGGATCACTGCTGACCAACTTTTGGATCAGTTGTTTGGAAATAAACGGGGCGACATTCGGGTGCTCAATTAAATGATTAATCGCCATATTCAAATCTTGTGTAGCGGTCTGGTTGGCGGGGATAACAAAACCACCGATCAGCGTCTTTAATCCGGTATCGTGATTGGACTGGACCGGCAACATCGGGTAATCAAAATAGGCGGGATTATTGCGGGTGGGTGGCGTGGCGTTGTTAAAGTTGGCGTAGGTCCAACCAGTAAACACCCGTGCCAGATTCTCAACGGTTGTTTGTGAATAACTCGCAATCAAATTTCCGCTCGCGTCCTTTTTGAAGGTGCCGTCCAGATTCAGGTCAAACAAGCCGATCGAAAACAATTGCATGATTTCACGCGCGAAGTTTTCGTTGGCGGCAATGCCACGCGCCACATCCGGTTTATTTGAATTCGCCATGTTCAGGTAATCACCCATCGCCGGCGAGAGTGTGACGGCGGTCAGCAAATCTTTGTAATTGCCAAAGGCGTGATCCAAAAATAGCTGCTGATACTTCGCCATGCCGTAGGGCATGATGGTGTTGTCGGCACCGGAGGTTACCAAGATTTGTGAAAGGGCAAATGCCACCCGCTGACGCAACTGATCTTGCTTGGTCAGCGCGTTTTGTGTGAATCGCAGTTGTAGCTGGAACAATGAGTAATTGTCCCGGGCGCATATTTGCTCGACCGAACCCGCCACATTGTTATTGGTGCAATTGGTAGCAGCTTGTGTCGGGTAAAACGTCAAGGGCGGCATAAAAGACTGTGCGGGCATATTGAGCTGGTTATCCACCCATGCTGTCACCCCAACCTGCTTGACTTCATTCATCAATGCTTCGGTGGCACCAAAAGTCGCTTGCTTCAGCACGCGGTACGCGTCGGCGTCGGCCGCCAATGACACTCCGGGTACACACAGGCTGACACCCAGTGGCTGCCAGCCACGGTCAAACATGTCCTGATAAACCGACAACTGATTGGCATAACGATTGTTGTTTGGCGAGGTCGCCTGAAATAACGGCTGCGTGCCTACAGCACAGTTTCCCGAGTTATCCGGCAGCAGTGCATAGCCAACGCTGGTTTGCGGCACGCAGCTATTGGTTCCACCACCCAATTGGGTGAGTTTGCCGGTCTTGTTGAGGCTACATACCTGCGGGGAAGCCGGCGTGGCGAAATTAAGTGAGGTCAACTTGACCACCGGCACCGCGCCTGCTGGCGCGTCAGCCTGGGTGCGCCACAATTTGTAACTCTGGCCAGTACGCGCCCAACCCGATGCCACCGCATTTTGATCGATAGCGGAGATTTCAGCCGCGATATCGGTGCGATAGTACTGCCTGGTTTTGGAATTAAAAAATTCGACCGAATCAACGGTGTTGCTAACCTGCGCTTGGACGTTGGCACTGATGCCAAGCATCAAGGTGGTGACGAGCGAGCACGCCACGGTGGTTGCACGCCATCGACGCGTATTGATTTTGTGTTGTCGCATGTTTAACCTCAGCCTGGAAAATAGCCACACAAAAATATGCGGCATTGCATTCAATCAAGTTG
>JANPNU010000466.1:0-5634 GCA_031427615.1 Burkholderiales bacterium | reverse complement strand
TGAGGGTGCCGCTGATCGTCTTCAAAAATAAGTGTTTTCACCACCTGGTGTTCATCCACACCCAGTGCGGCCGATGACACGCCGGTGCCACCGTGTTCAACGTATTCATAAACGTGTTCGGTATAAGCAACACCATGAGTTTTCAACATGGCGGTGGCGGGCGTTTCGGAATGTTTGCGCATGGATGCCGGTTAACCACGCGGATGATGCTGAGCGTGAATCGCTTTCAGGCGCTCACGGGCGACGTGGGTGTAAATTTGTGTGGTGGTGATATCCGAGTGGCCGAGCAACAACTGCACCACCCGCAAATCGGCACCGTGATTAATCAAGTGTGTGGCAAAGGCATGTCGCAATACATGCGGCGAGATGACTGATTGAATGCCGGCATTTACCGCGTGGCGCTTGATCAAATGCCAAAACATTTGCCGTGACATGGCCGTGCCACGGGCGGTGACAAACAATTCCTTTGACTGGCGACCGGCGAGAATTTCATTGCGGGTGCCACCGAGGTATTGGTCGAGCCAGTCAGCGGCAATCTGACCGATTGGCACCAGCCGTTCTTTGCTGCCTTTGCCCATAATGCGCACCACTTGTTGATTCAGACTCAATTGTGCGAGCGGCAGGCTGATCAATTCCGTTACCCGCAAACCGGCGGCATAAAGCAGTTCCAACATCGCACGGTCACGCAGACCCAAGGGTGTGGTCACGTTGGGTGCGGCCAACAGTGCTTCCACATCCGCCTCCGACAATGACTTTGGCAAACTGCGTGGTAATTTTGGCGCGACAAGTGAGGCGCTTGGGTCAATCTCGGTGAGCTTTTCACGCAGGGTATATTGATAAAAACGTTTTAGGGTCGAGGTGAGCCGGGCGGTGGTGCGCGGGCTGGCGTGATCAACGGTGATGCGGTTCACAAAATAGGCTTGTAAATCCGTTGTGTCCAATTTGAGCAATGGCGCACGTTTGCACTTGATCAACCAGACGTCCAGTTGCACCAAATCGCGTCGATAGCTTTCAATGGTATTTTTTGACAGCCCATCAGACAAAAACAGGCTGTCTGAAAATTGGTCGATGATCGGATCGTAGTTTTTTTCGGCACTCATATCAGTAGGCCGGTGCGAGGCTGCGCCGTGATGGCACCTTCATGTGTAAGCAACCAACGCTTGATCGCGAGTGGATCATCCAGTTTGCCGCCCATAAAGCCGCCGAGTCCGTTGGCCGCAACAATGCGGTGACAGGGAACAATAATCGGAACAGGATTCCTGCCGCAGGCGGTGCCGATTGCGCGGGCGTTCGAACCAATGATCTTGGCGATTGCGCCATAGGTCGCGGCCACGCCGGCGGGAATGTCCCGCATGGCCTGCCATACATCCAGCTGATGTTTGCTGCCAATTAATCGCACCGGCACGTCAAATCGAAATTTCGAATTATTGAAATAGGATGACAATTGGACACAGGCCAAATGAGCCAGGGTGTTTTTTATCGGCGCCCTGGCGGGTGTGCCGGCGAGCAAAAAATGAATGGCCGTGACCGCACGTTCATCGGCGATGATGCCGATGGCGGCGAACGGCGCAATCAAAATGGCGTCGTACGGGGAATCATTATTCTGGATTTTGTTGTTGCGAGTAATCATGACTTGTTATGTTCGCAAAAGAAACCCGTTACAACCACCACTTCATGGCGACAATAACCACAACCGCGAGAAAGGTGGTTTCAGCCACAATCAACACCACCGGCTGCCAGCCCAACATCACCAATTCTTTTAATTGGGTTTTCATCCCGATCGCAGCGATGGCGGTTACCAGCAAGAACCGCGAAGTCTGACTGGCAACCGATAAAAATTCTTTTGGCAGTGTCACCACACTGTTTAGTGCCACCAACAAACCAAAAACGACGGCAAACCACGGCAGCAGTGGTGGCTTTTTGATATCTTTATCGTCAGACGACAAATCGTGCTGCCGCCGATAAACAATCGACAACACCAAAATGACCGGCAGCAACATCGCGACCCGCAATAATTTCACAATGGTCGCCGTGTCGCCGGCATCGGGCGAGACCGAATACCCCGCACCGATGACTTGTGCCACGTCGTGAATGGTTGCGCCCAAAAAAATTCCCGCCTCGCGGTCGGTAAATCCAAGTGCGTGGGCCAGCAATGGATAAACAACCATGGCGATGGTTGATAACGCCGTGACACCGATAACGGTAAAGGTGGCGTCACGATGACTATGCGCATGTTTGGGAAGAACGGCGGACACGGCCAGCGCGGCGGAGGCGCCACAAATGGCCACCGCACCACTGGTCAATACACCAAAGTTGTTTTGTGTGGCCATCACGCGGCCAAGCAGGGTGCCAAAAATGATGGTTGCGATGACGGCGCCAATGACTGTTAATGTGACGCCTGCGCCCAGGCCGGCAATCTCGCCAAAGGTGATGCGCAGCCCAAGCATGGCAACACCAATGCGCAGCAGGGTGGACGACGACCAGATCACACCCGGCACTGAACGTCCTTCCTGCCCCAGAAAATTGACGGCCATGCCAAGCAATAACGCAAACAACATAGCCGACGCACCGTAATGCTCGGCGAGGAACAGTGCTGCAATCGCGATCACGACCGCCGTAGTCAGCCCGGGGATGACGGTTTTCCAAAATGGCGTGGTGGTGTTCAATTGGCAGACGTTTTTCTCGTCACGTGGCGAAGGTGGAGATTAAAACACAAGCAGACGCGGGCGTTTTCAGATAAAAATGGCTGAAAATAGCCGTGTTTATTGGAATTTGGTTTTTGGGCACTTCTAAAAACCCCGTCATCCCGGCGGTGGCCTGGATCCAGAAGTGGACAAGTTAGTAAAAATACAAAAGGACTGGATTCCAGCCTGCGCTGGAATGACGAAATTTGTGGGTTTTCAGGAGTTCCCTTTTCAAATCGTAGTGCCATATGCAGCTCATTATCGCGGATTTGTGACGCCGAACGGGAATGTTCAACACTTGCGCCCTCGTGACGGGCACCAAGCAACGACGTCGCATTCTATAATTGACGATGTCTTTCGCCATCCTGCTCATTCCCGACTTTGCGCTGATTTTGTTTGGTTTCGTCTTGAATCGTATTACCGACTGGGGGCGCGATTTTTGGAGCGGGCTGGAAAAACTCATTTATTACGTGTTGTTTCCGGCGTTGCTTTTTAATTCCATCGCCAAACAAAAATTGGATTTTGTGGCAGCGGCACCGGCGCTCAAGACGGCATTGTTAACGGTCGCAGTCGGCATCGTTGTTGCCTATGCGGCAAGATGGTTTCTGAAGTCCGAGCCAAAAGTTTACGCATCGAGCTTCCAAACCGCATTTCGATTTAACTCATACATTGGATTGGCCATTGCCGGACGACTGCACGGTGAAGCGGGCATCGCCGCCTTTGGTATTGTCATCGCGATGGTGGTGCCGATTTGCAATATTGCCTCGGTATGGATGCTGGCAAAAAATTCCCAAGTGCCGATATGGAAAGAGTTGGCGCAAAACCCGCTGATTCTGGCAACGGTCGGTGGGGCGTTGTATTCACTCTCCGGATTGCCATTGCCCGAGGTCATGCAAATGTTGATCTCGCGGTTGGGCGCGGCGTCACTGGCCTGTGGTTTGCTGGCGGTTGGGGCGGCGTTAACCATGACCAACGTCGGTGCCAATGCGCCATTGATCACCTACAACATGGTGGTGAAATTGGTGGTCATGCCGGTCACCGCCATCGTTCTTGCAAAGTGGTTTGGCGTGACCGGCGTGTATTTTGATATGGTGGTGTTATTTGGTGCGTTGCCGACGGCGACCTCCGCTTATATTCTGGCCATTCGCATGGGCGGTAACGGCCCGGTGGTGGCACAGTCGATCACGATCAGCACACTTTTTGGCATGTTGTCCATCCCGATTTGGTTGGGTCTGGCCAGAACAATCTAGTTTCGTTGCATAAGTATTGGCAAAAAAAACCGCGACACACGGCCGCGGCTTTTTTACATTCCATTGAGCCAACGTAATAAAGATTACGCTTCGCCCTTGGTTTGTGAGGACACATAGTCCAGCTTTTCCTTGATACGTGCCGATTTGCCCGAACGATCGCGCAAATAATAAAGCTTGGCACGACGCACGTCACCACGACGCTTGACTTCGATTGAGGCAATGGTGGGTGCGTAGCTTTGAAAAGTACGCTCAACACCTTCGCCGGACGAAATCTTACGCACGATGAATGATGAATTCAGGCCGCGGTTGCGCTTGGCAATCACCACACCTTCGTAGGCCTGCACACGTTTGCGTTCGCCTTCGATGACCTTGACGTTGACGATCACGGTATCACCAGGGGCGAAATCAGGGATCTTGCGACCCAGGCGGGCAATTTCTTCTTGCTCCAAAATTTGAATCAGGTTCATGTTGTTTCCTTAATGTTTATCAATGGTGATGACATTTGCTGACCATCCACCTGCTCACACAGCGCAACGCGGGTTTTGATTAACTCTAAACCCTTCAATTTCGCAACAACTTTACGTTGATGTGTGCCTGCTTTTTACAACAACTGCAACTACTTATGGACACCTCTATAAATCCCGTCATTCCCGCGCAGGCGGGAATCCCATTTTCATGCATATCAATGATTTGCATAACTTGGGTTCCCGCCTGCGCGGGAATGACGGAAATTTTGAATTGATAGAAGCGCCCTAATTTTGCGCTTGCCTGAAATCTTCAAGCCAGCATAATTCTTCCTTGGACAACGCCAGTCCGTTCAACAATTCCGGCCGTCGCTGCCAGGTTCGCTCCAGCGCCATGCGCCGTCGCCATTTGGCAATTTCAGCATGGTTGCCAGCCATCAACACCGGTGGCACCGATAAACCATTGCCATCGTTCCAATCCTCCGGCCGTGTGTAGTGCGGATGATCCAGCAGGCCGTCACGTGCGGGTGAATAAGAATCCTCCACCGCCGATGCACCGTCGTTCAATACGCCGGGTAACAACCTGACCATCGCATCAATCACCACCATTGCCGCCAACTCACCACCGGACAAAACATAATCGCCGATGGAAATTTCTTCATCAACATGCGATTCAATCAAACGCTCGTCAATGCCTTCATACCTGCCACAGAGAAAAATCAATCCTTCCTCTGCCGAAAGCCGTCGGACATCGGCGTCCCTCATCGGCTTTGCCTGTGGGGACAAATAAATCACCCGCGGCGTCACCAAAAACTGTTGCTGCCTGGTCTTTGCGGCGGTAATGGCCAACTGCAAAGGCGGCGCTTTCATCACCATTCCCGGCCCACCACCAAACGGGCGGTCATCAATGGTTTTATGCCTGTCATCCACAAAATCGCGCGGGTTCCAGCAATGTAGTTCCCACACGTTTTGGTCCAGCGCCCGACGCGTTACACCGCAATCGGCAATGGCATCAAACATTTCCGGAAATAACGTGATGACGTCATAGCGTTTCATCGCCGTCAACCCAAATCAAACATTTTTAGTCAGACGCACACCCGAACAGGTTTCCGGGTTCTTTTCTGACTTGTTCCATTCCTTTTCCCACCGGACCGTGACCATTTTTTTGTCGCGATCCACATTCAGCAAATATTCATCCACAAACGGAATCAATATTTCGGTTGTTTCTGATTTCAC
>JANPNU010000465.1:0-1637 GCA_031427615.1 Burkholderiales bacterium | reverse complement strand
GTCAGTCCGCTCGAAGAAAAATTACTGACAGATATCGCGCCTGAGGTGCGTGTCAACATTGTTTCGAACATTCACGTCAATATGCCGGGGCCAAAATCGTTTGCGGAACGACGTGGGGTGGTTTTTATCGGCGGCTTTCGTCATCCGCCCAATCTGGATGCCGTCACCTGGTACGTTGAAAATGTGCTGCCGATTTTGCGCGCCAAAAAAGCCAATATTGTCACCACGGTTATTGGCAGCAATGCCCCGCCTGGTTTGCAAAAATTCGCCGCCGAAGATTTTGTGATTGCCGGATTTGTGCCGGAGGTGGGACCGCACTACGACAATGCCCGCCTGTCGATATCGCCGCTACGTTATGGTGCCGGTGTAAAAGGCAAAGTCAATATCGCGATGCAGTATGGTGTGCCAGTGATTGCCACCACGCCGTCGGTTGAAGGCATGTATTTGCGTGATAACGAGGATGTATTACGCGCCGACACGGCTGAAGAATTCGCCGATGCCATTATTCGCGCCAATAATGATGAGGCCTTGTGGAATCAACTTAGCGCCAATGGTCTGGCCAATATTGACCGCTATTTTTCACGGGCAACTGCCGCGCAGACACTCGCTGGCTTATTGGAAATAGAGCTGTCGTAATTGCATCGGTCCGCGTCAAAAATTTTATTGCCGGTAGGGCAGGGCATCACCCGGCCAAACTTCCAGCCCCTTATCGAGGCCGGGACTCGGCATGCCGGGCAAGCGTGATGGCTCGCCTTCCAATGCATTTTCCACGGCCTTCCAAACCGGCTCGATGCCAATTTCAATCATCGAAACCTGGTCGCGACAGCGTGGTCCCGCCAGTGGGTGATCAATTGCCGAAAACGCCGGATGGCCAATTGGTTTGTAAAGTGCGCTCGGAATGGTCGGGTGATACATGACCACCATCGGTTGTTTGAGCGCACCATAAAGGTGGGTCGGTCCGGTATCGATGCCAACGTATAAATCGAGGTGGGACATGATCGCCGCTGACTCACGCAGGGTTGTTTGACCGGCAAAACTCAGCACGCGCCCGCGTAATGAGCGCTCCAACTCAGCAATGCGTTCTTGATCATCGACCGCACCAAAACAAACAAAGCGGGCATCCGGGTAGTGTTGGACGATGCGCAGGCCCAGTTCGATAAATCGGCTGATCGGCCAATCGCGCCACGCCTTGGTGGCGAAACTCGCCACTTGAAATCCAATCTTGGGTAAATTATTGGAGGCGCCCAACATGCCGTACAAGCTTGCGGCGGCAGCCTCACGTTCGGCAGGGGTCACCACATAATCAAGCCCCAAACCATTTGGCTCGATGCCTGATGCTTTAACCATTGATAAAAACCACGCCACCGCATGAATGCTATTTTGTGGCGGCGCCTCAAACGCCATCAACAGTTTTTGATTGATGCGGGCACTTTGCTGTTGTTCAGCGATCACTCGGCGGGCCTTACGGCAGGCATAACCAACCAATGCGCGGTCCTGTCCCCACACAAACGCGTAATCGTATTCCGGCTCGGTAAATACATCGGCCCAACCACGAAACCAGGCACTTTTTTTACTGATCGCACCAACCTTGGCCAGGTACGGCAGATTTTCCAAAACGGTGTAACGTAGCGGATGAC
>JANPNU010000464.1:0-3394 GCA_031427615.1 Burkholderiales bacterium | reverse complement strand
GAAAAAAGTAAAAAAATGGCTACTGGCGAGCGCCTTCGGCCAATAATGCTTGTAACGCCTTGCCAGATAATGACTTTTGTTTTGTCTGTCGTCAGCCGCTGAGCCAATGGCCAGCGCGCCAGCCTAAAAAACGATCAACATCATTGCAAAGGCCGCAGGGGTGATAGTTTGGGTTGCCAGGTCCATGACAGCGTCGATCAGCAGATTATTTCCAGCGCCAATTCCGAACACGACGACGGCACCGACTAATGCAAAGGCCGAAACAATACCGATGCGTCGTCCCACACTCGTCGATGTCATGCGAATCGCGACTGGTGCCGGCATCAGCCTGACGCGGGTCATGACCTGATCGGCAAAGTCGTTGTTATCAATATGGTTATGTTGATAGGCGAGTGCGTCTGCACGCAGCATGGTTTCCATTGCCCCGTCATCGGAAACGTCGGGTGTTTGTTGTGGCGGCTGGCTGTTCTGAAGGCGGTCGGTGGGGGCATCATCGTTCTCCCGTTTCAATTTTGCATAACGGCAAACGGCGCGTTGGCCATGGTGCCGTTTTTTTCACTCGTGCGGTTGGCCTCATTTGCATACGCATCCAGTCGTCGGCGCATTTTTTCCTTGGCGCGCAACACATGGGTCTTGAGGGTTCCCAGCGGCATGTTGAGTGCATACGCCGCTTCGTCGTGGGATAGATCAAGGTAGTAGCAATGTTGAATGGCCGCGTGTTCGGCTTTACTCAGGTCAACCATGGCCTGCTGAAGATCACAGCGCAGGCCGGTGGCGTTTGATTCCGGTTCGGTGGCTTCATGCGCAGGCTGGTTGTCCTCATCGAGTAACACTTCGGTTTTGCGGCGCACATCCGATTGCCAGGCGTTAAAGGCAATGCGATAAAGCCATGTTGAAAACTTGGCTTAGAAACGAAACTTGCCAATGTTTTTCCAGGCAAGGATAAAAGTTTCCTGGGCCACATCCGTCGGGGCGGTGTCTTGATTCACGGGATTCGCCGCGTTCTCACCCAAAAGGTGAACCTGTTGAATCCAGCAAACAGCAATAAATACGCGGTGTTCCAGACCGTTTCCAGCGGTCAACTGCGGTTGCTAGGATGATTGATTACTTACTGATAGGACGCGCGGCGGGCCGGTTTTGGATTCATCAGACTGACAATTCAGGTGACGGGGTGCGCGGCGGCTTGATGTGAATTTCCGGCTCGGGCAGGGAGTGCATGGACGAAAGCGGCGAAATCTTTGTTAATGCCAGCACCAGCAGAATACAACCGACACCACAAACGGCGATGGTTGGCCGTAATCCCAACCATTCACCCATTACACCGCCCAACACCGAACCGACCGGGGCCAGCGACAGTGACAAAAAAATCATGGTGGAGGTGACCCGGCCCAGCAGGTGATCGGGTGAGGACGCCTGTCTGAGTGACAGATAGTTGATAAAAAACAGCATGGTGCCAAAGTCGAATATAAACAGCGTCGCGCCGAGGGCGAGATAACCGTATTCGTGGGGTGTGATCAACGCCATCAATAACCACGACAAGGCCGTCAAACCGATGCCGGACAACATGACGCGGCCAACCCCAAATCGCGCGTTTAAATGTTGGCAAGCAAACGATGCAATCAAAAAGCCCACCCCCGCCAACATGTAAATCACCCCAATCTGCCCGGCGGACAAACCCAAATTTCGCGCGGCGAACAAAATGATAATGGCCAGATAGGCATGCCGCAGCAATTGCCACATTGCCAGTCCCCAGGAAATGGATCGCAACACGCGGTTTTGCCAGATCACCTGCAGCCCTTCTTTGATGTCACTGCGAATATTCGCCCATGTCACCTGGCCGGTTTTTTTGGGGGCGTCGCTGGCCTGGGGTTTGATGCCGCGCAACATGAACGCCGAGGCAAAAAAGGCGACGGCGTCGAGCAGAATGGCGAACGGTGCCGTCAAGGCGTGAATCAACATGCCGGCAATGCCGGGGCCGATCAGCTGGGCCGAGGAATCGGCCAGCGCGATGCGGGAATTGGCTTCAACAAGATTGGATCGGCCAACCCGCTCGGTCATAAATACCTGATACGCCGCCCAGCCAATAATGCCGCCGAGGCCAACCGCAAAGGCGACCAGATAGAGAATCGGCATGCCCAAAAATCCCGCCCACGCGGCAATGGGAATCAGCAGCAATACCAAGCCGCGGCCGATGTCGGCCCACATCACCAGTGGCAATTTTCGTGAGCGATCAACCAGTACTCCGGTAAAAATGCCGAAGAGGGAATAGGGCAGCACACCCATCATGGTGAGCAGCCCCATTTGTGTCGGGGTGGCGTGTAATAAAATCGCCGCTGTTAATGGCAGCGCAAGAAAAGTGATTTGCCCACCAAAATGGGTGATGGTGAGTGAAATCCACAACACCCGAAAATCGCGGTGCCGCCAGAGTGTGCCGATATAGGGGTCGAGCCGGTGTGGCGCGTCATCAAGGGCGGGCGTGGCGGAAGTGATGGTGCCGGTGCTGGGCGGCGCGTGATGCTGGTCGGCGCGGCCCGATTCGTTTTCGGATTGATTCATTGTTCATTATTTTAATCGACAATCCAGCGCGGCATTGCCACATGGTCAATGGGCAGGCAGTAACAGCCGTCAAAAATGGCGCGGGTGCTTGCTGCGCGGTGTTATCGGCGTTGCAAATCCGTCAGTCGTTTTTTGGCATCGTCCGCCGCTTTGCCGGCTGATTGATACGACAAAAATTGTTGATAAGCCGCAATGGCTTTGGCATCGTCGCCCTTGCCTTGATAGGCCAACGCAAGACGGTAGTGGCCGGTTAGCTTCGGTTCGATTTGTAATGCGCGCTCAATGGCCGCAATGGCCCCGTTAAAATTATTTTGTTCAAGCAAGGCGCGGCCCAGCCCAAAGTGCACCGTGGCGTTGGTCGGTGCCGCGGCGATTAGTTGTTCAAATAATTTTTGCGCCTTGGCAGCCTCATTGTTGTTGATCATCGCAAAACCGAGACTGGTGGTGCCGTTCAGTATGGTCTCTGCCAGATCGGCATCGGCGCCCGGTATGACGGCCTTGATTGTGGACTCGGCCTAGGTGAATTTTTTTTCATAAATTTGCACTTCCGCGAGCAGCAGCTGGCTGCGTAAGGGATCGATCTTCGCAAATTCATGGCTGTTGGTGACGGCTTTGCTGACACTGCCACCGGCCATGCCCGGCGCCATCAAGTAAAACTGATTCAGGTCGCGGCGCATGGTGTAATTTTTGGGGTCAAGCGCAACCGCCTTCAGGTACATTTCCTTGATGCGGCCGGCGTATTTGATGCCGGCAGTCATGCCGCCCGATAGTGCCATGGCACCGCAAAGTGAACCCAAGGTGTGGTGGCAGCGCGCGGACTGTGGCAGGTCCTTGATAC
>JANPNU010000463.1:0-2146 GCA_031427615.1 Burkholderiales bacterium | reverse complement strand
CCCCTGTCCGTGCGACAAATAGCGAACTTCGATCGACGCCTACGACCTGTCTAACCGTATATTTTCCGCTTCCGTATTGAGTCTCTATGGCCGGGTTAATAATTTTGGCAACCGAGTAGTTGATCTTTATCGCACACTTTGCCGCATTTGTGTTTGGTGAACCACCCATGAAAACGGCCATGATTCTGTCACCGTCATACGCTGTTACAACACCATCTTCCGCCTTAATAATTTGGGCTGCGCTATATAGGTAGGCTCGATATACCTCAGCAGCAAACTTCGCGGACTTTGTTTGGACCATAATGGTCGAGCCAGATAAATCTGCATAGAGCACGGTTCCACTGTCTATCTCCTTCGCATCATTGCTTTCTAGTGCGATAGAAGATGCATTGGGAACAACTGTCGCTTTTGAGGTAGACCAAGCCTGTCGAAAAATTCGCTTTACTTCAGACTCAATATCGGTTGCGAAGCTCACGGCTTATCGTGCCCCAAATTTTTGGACCAAGGCAGCAAGTTCTTCACAGACAGGGATTAAATTGCTTGCGAGATCTCCGGTCTTTGAAACAAATTGAATCGGTGTCAACCCAAAAATATCACTAGGAATTTTCAATTCGACATCACGTGGAACCACGAAATAGGTTCTCTCTCGCGTGATGGCCCCCATGAACAATCCAAGCTCGAGAAGTACATTGTCTCTAGGCGCATCCGAAGTGGTCCCGCGGCTCAACACCTGATCGTCGGGCCCAAAGACAAGCGTCGCGAAATCACAATCCGAAACCTGCTTGGCAAGATCGTCAATTGGAAACTGCGATGCGGAAAATACATCACGCGTCCACAGACGAACAATAAACGGCGCGGACTTAAGTGCCGCAACAATCGCTTCTACCACCGGGAGGGACTCCCGAGACGATCCCAAAAACAAAATCGGCGTTTCATTCTTTTGACGAATAAACCGAGTACGTTGTCGAAGTCGATTACCAAGTTCCGCGGCTATTCTTCGCCATAGATTGGGATGTTGCGTAGCAATCGCCGTGAATTTCGCTTCATCCACCTCTGCCAATACAACATCGTCGCGGGCGATAACGGTAGCTGAACGCCGAACAGAAGGATCGAGTAGCACCATCTCGCCGACAAGTTGACCGGCCTGGCGTCGAGCAATTTCATGCCCGTTAATCTGTATGGATAGTTCTCCAAAAAGAATAAAGAAAACGCTGCTGTCAACGTGGTTCTGCTCAATGATTACATCCCCGGCCGCGTGTTGCTTCAACTTGACGACATTCACCAACTCAGCAATTGCCATGTGATTGCCGTTAAGCAGGTATTGATTTCCCAGGGCTTCAACCAGCGCCCTCGCATTGTGTCCTCCAGCAAAACGATCTATGGGCTGCATGGTGATCGTGGGTAATAGTCGAGAAGTCCATGACTTTGACGCCGAAGAAAGTGCCGCAGTCGCGCCTGTTGTAGTACGAATTTCGAACGAGGCAATGCGTGGAAAGCCTTGGTGGGAGCGGGTCTTATCCAGTCATATGCCTGAGATCGTTGGTGAGAGCAGCTTTCAGGCATTGGAGCATATGCCAACTAGCGGGGACCAAGGAAACGGTCACCGTTGAAATGCATCATGTGATCTGGCACGTTCGCGAGCCAGACTTCGGTTTCCCATGCGATATTGGCTGCGTGCTTTTTGAATTCAGCAACGTCCGGGAAGGCTGAAACATAGACGAGGCCAGTGGTGCAGGTCTTCAGAATTTTGCTCAGTTCGGCAACGCGCTTGGGCGACATCGGGCCATGTGAAGTAACCGCTTCAATTAGGAATAGCCAGTTGCGCTCGCGGTCGAGTAGAACTACATCCGGCATTTTGTCGTGCTGATTCAGCGGCAATCCAATCGCCTTCATCTCGTCTTCGTAAATCACCAAATTCTTTTGCGCTGTATCGCCGAGATAAAGCAGCGTTGCGCCGGGGGCAAACCTTGGCGCGAATTTCATCACGATGGCTGCTTGCACTTCGTTGTGCTTGCCCGGTGAGAGCATCAGCTTGCGTCCATCGGGAAGAATGACGGGCACCTGTTTCAAATCACGAGCGGCGCTGTATTTTTCGTGCAGCGAGCCGGCGGCTTTGAGGAAGCTATCGCGTGCTGCGGGCCATTTC